>CAYRYI010000107.1:0-1633 GCA_964428455.1 uncultured Candidatus Saccharibacteria bacterium | reverse complement strand
CTTTGTTTTGAGCTCGGCATGGATCTCCATGCCGATGGCGGGGACGTAGTTCATGACTGGGATGCTACGTGTTTCTGGATTAATTGGATATAGTGATTATACAGTGGAATAAATTCTTTAGCTGATTTGTAAAAAATAAAACTATCTTCGTCGAAATCATATTCATGTACCAAAATATTTCTCAAATTTGCACTCTTGATAAAACTGCGCAGTGATTTTTCATCTAGTATGTTGATGGCAGCCATCCGAGTAAAAGATTCACGATACGTGTCTGGCGGTTCCGCGCCCATTTCAATAATAATATGAGCATTGATATCGCTGGCAAGCTCTACAATGAGCTGATAATTTCTTTCGGCTGAACGGATATTCGTAAACGTATTCTTGAATTGAGAGAAAGGTAAGTCTAAAAGCTGTTGCAGTTCATACAACAATTTCTTCATTTGTTCTAACTTTTTTAAGATAAGATCATGCGACATAAGTGTGCATCATGACACTTCTGCGTATGCGTCTAAACTTTGCCGTATCTTGGTACTCCTTCATTGCGCGAACTTTGAATCTGATAAAATCAAACGTGTCGCCTTCTATAAGCTTTCCGGTTCGCGCGACTTCAAATTTTAACATTGGTGAAGCGGTATACAGATCAATGAGATCAATTTTGTCTTCATTAATGCGCAGCTTTGTTGAGATATAACCAGACAAATCCGTACGCAAAGAAAGTGAGAGTGGTTTTTTTGCGAGCACGCCAAAATCAAAATCGGACATCTCGGTTACCCTATTTTTAACTTGTGACCCAAAGGCAATAATAAGTGGTCTTCTCATGGCGGCACTATATCATATTTTTATAGTAGACGCCATATCCCAATAGACAAAATTAAGCGATTCTCACAAAACCACAGCGCCCAAGAATTTGGATAAGTTTCTTACCTGAAATCGCCAGCGATTTAGGCATGTGCGGGTCTTTTAACGATTACTGTTTCAAAAGACTCCAAACTATTTTCTTCAGGAATAAAGCTTTTATTTGCGTTGAGGTTTTCAAGATATAGAGAAATGGCATCGCGCAGATTCGCCCGCGTCTGTTCGATGGTATCACCGCATGTATGACAGCCCGGCAACGCCGGAACAAAACCGTGATACGCTTTGCCGTCTAATTCTATAATGACCCTATATGTATAACTTTTCATAGAGTCATTGTAACACACCTTCTTAAATTCCCCTACCTTGGTAGGAATATTATCAAGGCGTTTCTGGAGCCGAGGGAAGCGCCGCTGAAGCTTCTTCAGCTGGCGGCTCATCTACAGGAGGAGCGGGTTCGGCTACAACATCCGCCGTGGCGGCGGACTGTTCGTCCGACGGTTCGCTCGGTGTAGTTGGCGACTCGTCTACAGGGGGAGCGGGTTCGGCTACAACATCCTGCTCTGCCGGCTGTTCGTCCGACGGTTCGCTCGGTGTAGTTGGCGACTCGTCTAGGGGTTCTGGTGTTGGTTCCGCCGGCGTAGGTTCGGGTTCGGGTGTTGGCGAGGGGCTTGGGGTGCCTCCGCCCCCTCCACCTTGCCCTGCCGCAACGCCGGAGAGGAGTGAGTCAAGCTGTAACTTGGTAATGCAGGTCTCCGCGCCAGAGTCGTCTCGCACGCAG
>CAYRYI010000106.1:0-1636 GCA_964428455.1 uncultured Candidatus Saccharibacteria bacterium | reverse complement strand
TCAAAACCCCATCAACCAAATTATTCAGTCAAAGTGGCTATAGCGTATTATAATATGAGGCATGGATTGTAAGACTTTGGCAGCTCACGAAACATTGAGAGTTTTTGAGGCACAGCTTCTGGGGAGAAAGTATTGGCTTGAAGCAGATCCTTACAGTTTAGGCAGAGTAGCTAATATGGCATCAAGTTCCCGCGGCAGATCGGCGCTAAACTTCAGCCGCTGGCCGGGCCGATAGCTGAAAGAGAGAGACGAGGCGTGCAGAAAATAGCGACCCAGTTCTTTTAAACAAACATTTTTGCCGCCATAAACCATGTCGCCCGCAACCGGGTATCCGATGGAGGCAAGATGCACGCGGATTTGGTGCATGCGGCCGGTCTCGGGGTGAACTTCCAAAAGCGCGGCGTTTTCAAATTCTTTCAAGACTTTATATTCAGTCGCGGCTTCTTTTACCAGGCGCAGTTTCCCGCGGCCCGACGGGATGCCCATCTTGGTGGGCGTTGTGACAATCCGGCCGATGGGGGAGCCAATTGTTCCGGTTTTTTCTTTCGGGCGGCCGCAAACGAGCGCGGTATAAATTTTTTCAATTTCTCGCGACTTGAAAATTTCTTTGAGGCGCAAAAACGATTCTTGGGTGCGCGCCACGACCATTACGCCCGAAGTCTGTTTGTCCAACCGATGCACGATGCCAGGGCGGTATAGTTGGCGAGCACCCTCCTCCGCTAAAGCTTCGGAGGGCAGATCCCCAACATCTTTGATTTCCGGAAAGCGCTCCAGGAGCCAATCACAAAGCGAATAGTCTGTGGAGTGCTGGGCCTCATGCACAGGAAGACCGGATGGTTTATTGACCACGATTATATCCTTATCTTTATAGATAATTTCTGGTTCTTTCATGATTCTATTTCACCCCGTTATAGTCTAGACTCACACTTATCGCATCGAGGATACACGATACCGCCATACTAATCAAAAATCCCCGCGCGGGGATTTTTGATTTCGGTAACTCTTTAAATGACGGGGGCAGTAGGAGTTGATTGCGGCAAGGTCTTGTGGCGCATGCGATTTACCAGAATCCCTCCGCCGATGACGATCAAAGCCACGACAAGGCCTACGGCAAACTTCACCTTGTCATCGGCGCCGTTCCATCCCCAAACGTAGCCAAAGCCGATGCCGAATGCTCCCGCGATGATTATTCCCGCGCCGATGTTGGTCCCCAGACCCAGCATAAATGCCATGATCCCCGAAAGGAGTATAACCAAGCCGACAATGTTGGCCGCGATGAAGATTTTCCCGCTGTATTCATTCGAGATCTTTTGGTAATCCTCTACTTGGCGCTGATACTTTTCCTGCTGGCGTCTATAGCAGTCGTCGTCCACAGACAGACCTTTGTTGCAAACCGAGTATTGATCTTGATATTTTGGGTACTCTGGAGGCGGGATAAAAATCCGCAGTCCTAAAACCAGCAGCACAGAAAGAATCAGCGCGATAGCTCCTCCGATTAAAAAGTTGATGATAGTGAATTTCCACATAGGTGATGGTGTTAATGGTAATTTCATAAAGTGATATGGCGGTTTCTGTTTTTATGGGTTGGGGAAGATCAATATTTGCTGCAGGGGCCGATCAAGAGGCGCTTTTTGGT
>CAYRYI010000105.1:0-1691 GCA_964428455.1 uncultured Candidatus Saccharibacteria bacterium | reverse complement strand
CTTCCGTAGAGGATATCGTTACTTTCGACGATTACTTCGCTATTTTGGATGAGCATAATATCTCTTTGGATGCGCCCGCTTTTGAATCCGTGTTGGACGGCATCCCGACCGAGGATCTCGGCGATGCGCCTCTCTGGGGCGTGGTCGATCCTGAAAAAGCCGGAGAAATTCTTTCGGAGCGGGCGGCGGCCGGAGACGCCTTGGCCTCGCAGGCCCTTGAAAAGACGGAAGCTCTTGCCGCTATTTCAAATCCGGCGGGTACTGACATCGGAGAGTTAAAAAATTTGGACATATCTTCGGTGTTGGAAGATAAAAATGAAGTGCTGCTCAAAACCGACGCGTCCAATCTGGGCGAAATCTCCGATTCTAGCGAAGAATTCACTTTTCATTTGGAAGAACAGCGCTCCTCGCTTTTGGCGAGCGGTGTTCCCGCGGAGAAAATTGACGAACTTGCAAGCGATGCTCAAAAACTCGGCAATACCGCCGAAAATTTGAAAGAGTTTAAAGAAAACGGATTTATCTTTGACGAAAACTCAGATTTGGACGGGCCAGGGATCGGGGCGGACGGTGAACCGGCATATTATGTCATGGGAGAAGACATTTCCGCAGTGCCTCCAGTTTCGGAAAATGAGGCTGCGGGGCGCTCTCTTCTTGAACCGTCACCCCCTGTCCAAGAACCGCCTCCCCCGCCGCAGAGCATCACGGATCAGGAAGCCTTAAGGGTTGGGGCTAATCCTACAGAGGTCGCGAAGTCTGTTCGACAACATGATGTATTGAACACGGCCGATAAAATAGAAGGGAAATACGGGACGGTTATAGACCGGGAAGTTGCCAAATATGAGAATGTTGGCTTGACTAAAGAGAGAGTCGAAGCCACGATAATAAATGAATCCAGCGGGCGGAGTGCTATAGACGCGCAAGACGGTAAAAGCTCCGGTATCATGCAGATAAAACCGGAAACCGCGAGAGGATTGGACAGGGAAGGCGTATTTCAGGGCCTTAATGATCAGCAAATAAAAGAAAGATTGAATGCTGATCCGGAACTAAGCATTAAATTGGGAGTCAGAAATATGGGTGAAGCATTGAAACATCCTCAGGTGGGGGGTGATTACGATAAAATGGTGGCTTATTACAACGGAGGGCCAAGAGCTTTGAATGAAAGCAAGACCTGTGGAGGAAGTTTGTGGTGGAGTTGCACCGCCAACAGCGGCTATGCGGTGACGAGGAATAAAGTTGCCGTGGAGAATTCTATTGTAAGAATCTTAAACCAAAGGAGTCGCTAATTTACCAGTAGAATTTTTTTCCAGTCTTCCAGCGAGAGCTCTTGAGGGCGCTTGTTTTGATGTTGTGCTGGCAGGTCAAGGCCCTTCAGCGAATGGCGGAGCATTTTGCGCTTTTGCTGAAAAGCCCGGCGCGCTATTTTAAGAATTTTCTCCGCTTGGGGCGCCGGGCGGCCGAGTGTAATCTTTATGACGGCCGAATCCACTTCGGGAGGCGGGGAAAAATTTCCACGCGAAACTTTTCTGATAAACTGCGGCTTGGCGTAAGCTTGAACTGAAAGCGCAAGCAAATTCATCTCGGGCGGCTTGGCGCAAATTCTCTTCGCGACCTCGTACTGCACCATCAAAACCATCAGTTTCGGCTTTCCGCCAGTTGGCGGATTTGCCTCCAGAAAAGTCCGCAGAAAGCGG
>CAYRYI010000104.1:0-1776 GCA_964428455.1 uncultured Candidatus Saccharibacteria bacterium | reverse complement strand
GAGTTCATGTAATTGTGGATCAATAGCTCATCCTGGTTTAGGGGCAGTGTTGACTGGAACCCCTCTTCCTGCTGGAAGAGCGCCGGCTTCATATAAACCAGCTTGGCTTCAAGCGAAGATTTAATGGCGGTCTCAAGTTTGTTGAGTTCTACCTCGGAATCGCCGTAGATGGTGATGTAGAGGGCGAAGTTAAAAAGTTTTTCAGTCGCCTGTTGGAGCTTATCGCGCAATTCCTCCAGGTCGCGATAAGCCGTGTCCAACGCCGGGTCGCGCACCAATCCCTTTTCTTCGCGCATGGAGATCTGTGATTGCACCTGCGCCACTTTTTTCCGCAGCTGGTTAAGAATGATGGCGGTGTCAACCGGATGTATGAACATCGAGATATCAAAAACCTTATCCATGTTGATAATCGGCGTGAACCAATTGGTATGGAGATATCTGGGGTAGGAAAAGGCAAATAGCGTGCGCACGAATTTTTCGCCTAGCCGCAGAAAAGACGGATTTACCTCGAGAGCCGAGGGCGAAATCACATCACGCAGCGAAAGCTCGCCCGCGCGGTAGATCTCCTCGGGGAAGACCGCGAGTATTTCTTCTTCGGGCTTTTTATTCGGTTTCAAAAAGTCAAACATATTTTACGTTAAGCATTCGCCTGGTCTTTTTCCGCCGCTCCCGCCTTCCCTTTTTCCAGCTCCTGCAGATTGTAGGTGCTGTAAAAAAGCTCGATCAACTCCTCGGTTCTTAAAATCACCGAGCGGATGCCGATGCGCTGCAACCCCAGTTGCACCGCATCCACCCGCTGCAGGAGCTGGGTTTTGTATTCGGTGAAGCTGCCGTTATCGGTTCGAGGCTTTCTCCCCGCCCCGCCGAAGATTGACCCCAGAAGCGCATTGACGCCGGCTTTTTCCGCCACCGAAGGATTAAACGGCACAATGACATAGAAATTCTTCGTCATAATATTGGAAAGGTCGACGAACTCGCGTACAAACTCGATGTATTCGCCGGTTTGGATTTTCAGAAGTTCATTCTCCTGCGCTTTTTCGTACTCGCGCATCATGGCGAGATACGGCTCGATATTCAATTTTCTCGACTGAATCACGAACTGGACCGGGAAATCGATTGAGTTCAAGAAATTCTGGTACTGCGCGATAATCGCGTCCTGTTCTTCGGGGGCCTTCAGCGCAAAATTAAAAGCCGAGGCCATCAAGATCATGCGAAGCCCCCCGTTTTTCAACACCGCCACGCCGTCGCGGACGGTCTCGACGGTGAGAAAATCTTGCGAGGCCTTGGCAGTTTTTGATTTTTTAGACTCTGGAATTTCGGGCATAGGTTACTCTTCCAGCTTTTCTTTAATGTCTAGGCTCCACGCCAGGTCCTGCAGCTTGGATTCGGAAAGTGTCGGGGTCTTTAAGAGTGAAATCTCTTTTTTCTCCGGCTGCGGCAGAGCCTTCTTTGTTTCGGGGCGGCGCTGTTTCCAAATATAAAGGTGTGGCTTGGTAAAGTACGCAATAGCGTTGAATAGCACTTTACGGAAGGGGATGCCGTTAACGGTGTAAAAAGCCAACGCCAGCGCAAGCAGCGCGACTGGGGTCGCAACAAGAATGAAGAAAAAGAAATTAAGCGTATAGAAAGCCATGACCGCAATCGCTCCTCCGCCGACGAGATAGATAAATTGGCGGATGGTTAAGGGTCCAATAATCTTGTCTTCTATATCGATGAATTGCGGCACTTGGTATTGGCGCATAACGTAGGTTACAAGTTACGGGTAATAGATGTCAG
>CAYRYI010000103.1:0-1819 GCA_964428455.1 uncultured Candidatus Saccharibacteria bacterium | reverse complement strand
TATTGGATGGGCGAGGAAAAAGAATGCCATCTTAAACATCATCCGCAGGGGAGACTGGATGTGCCGTACGGGGGAATTTTTGCCTGCCGCTGCCCCCAGCGGCCGAATCGCCTTGCCATCTCAACGGTAAAGCTCGTTGTAAGACAAGGGAGGCGCTTGCGGGTGAAAGGGTTGGATATTTTGAACGGCACGCCGATACTGGATATTAAGCCCTACTGGCCGCAGTATGATCGGGTGGGTAATGTCAAAATCCCCGCCTGGGTTAATAAGCTGGTTTTTTAATCAGAATACTCCGAGTCAGCGTTGCATATTTTCGATAAAAAGAAAGAAGGTGACAACAGTGACAGTATGGATTAAGTCTCTGCGCCTGCCGATCTGCTTTTTGGCTGGTCTGCTGGCCATTGCCGGCTTTAAAATCGCTGACATTCCCATATCTTGGCTCTCGGTGGCCGCTGTCTTTTTCGGTATGTGCGCGACGATGCTGCAGAATGACTGGCGCGACCGATATCATGACGTTCGCAAAGGCAAGACATTGGCGCTTAATTGCCCGCGGGCTTTCCTGGCGTTGCTTCTCGCCTTTTGGGCAGTCGCATGCGGCTTGGCTATTACGGTTGGCATAGAAAACATAAACACCGGCACCGTGCTTTTTTTCATGATCCTTGCTGGTCTTGTCTACTCGGAGGTGCGGCGGATTCCGATGGCTCCCGTCACGCTGGTTGTTTTTACTTCCGGAAGTCCGGTTCTCCTGCCTATCGCAGCGGGAGCCGGGGCGAACAAAGTGTGGTTGCTGTTTCTCTCCACAGCGCTTATTATCTTCGGCAGGGAAATCACCAAAGATATTGACGATCATCAAATAGACGGCGGCTACAAGTGGACGATTCCGTTAGCGGTGGGGAGCAAGTGGGCCAAAGTCATCGCTGTCGTCGCGATTGCGTCGGGCCTCGCTGTCGCGGTTAAGGTTTCGGCGGCAGTTCTACCGGCGATAATCCTTGCGGTTATTGGGGTGATCCTCCTTCTTCGCGGGGCTTCGCCGAAAGCCGCAAGAATCTGTCTTGATGCCGGCGTGGCGCTGGCCATTCTTACAGTTATCATTTTCGGTTTTAAAATTCACTGAATAAAGAATAGCATCAAAAAAATTAAACCCTCTCGCTGGTTATAAAAAGAAAACCGCCGAGCATACTGCCTCGGCGGTCTGGGATGAATGAACTGGCGAAGACCTTTCTCGATCTTCGCCCCTTACTCGGGCCTGCGTTACGTAACCGCAGTGAACAGGAGTCTGCCGAAGACTGCAGCGGCGTGATCACCTCCCTTTATGAGTTAGTCATGAGAGTATGGCGAAAGGCCGTCGTTGGCCTTTCGCCCCGCGGAGAACGTTGACCCGACGAGCGATGCAGTAGGACGCGTCGCCCCTCACCACTGAGTCGGTTCTTGCTTTATTGGTCTATTTATGCTACCAAAGAACGCCTTTTCAGGTTTTTAATAAGTATCATAAATATCATTTGCTGTCAACAATTTTGAATGCGGGTTGACGAAGGATTTTAAGCTCGCTATAATAATATTATAATTGTTAATTTCCCAGTATGATACAAAAAGTGTTGAGGGTCGGTACATCGGCGGCTGTCACTATTCCCAAAAAGTCGCTCGCGGAGCTTGGGCTTAAGATCGGAGATACTGTTAAGGTGGATATTAATTCCGTTGCTAAAGCGGTCTCTATTCGGGCTATCAAAACCGGCTTAGATAACCAGAAAAAAATCGCAGCTCTCGCGTTGAATTTCGTGAACCGATACAGAAACGATCTTGAGAAACTGGCTTCCGAATA
>CAYRYI010000102.1:0-1837 GCA_964428455.1 uncultured Candidatus Saccharibacteria bacterium | reverse complement strand
CCCGGTTCTTTTTTGCCGGGCGTAACTTTGACAACATTGGGATTCGCCGCGCGGGGTGGTGCATCTTTAGCGGATGAAAAGATTAGATTCTTGGACTCATCTCCTTGCGCTCGGGGCTCGCCAACCGGCGCGGCCGCCCCCACGCGAAGAATTGATTGGATGGCGTACTGCCGGATCGTGTCCTGCAGACCCCGGAACATCCTGATGGATTCGTTTTTGTACTCCACCAGCGGGTCGCGCTGGCCGTAAGACCGAAGCCGCACAGAGTCGCGCAAGTGGTCCATGGCATCCAGGTGATCCATCCAGAAAAGGTCTATGGTCTGCAAAAGAATCACGCGACCGGCGTTCTGGAACGACTCGCCGTGACTCGTCTTTTTAGCTTGATAAGCAGCCTCGAGCACGTCAGCGACGGTTTCGGCCAGCGCTTCCCGCGCGACCTCATATCCAAAGTCCTTCGCCTTATCCAATTTCTTTTCCATTTCTTCCGACATGCCGCCCGAAGCAATTACATTAAGGAATTTTTTCAGCTCATCAATCCCCTCCTCCAAAGTCTCGGCAGCCAGATGCGACTCGGCGATAACCTTCGCCTCGCTCTGGATCATCTCAACCGTCAACTCGCTTAGAGACGCGAGGTCTTTTGACGCCTCAAGAATCTTGGCGCGCATTTTATAAATTGCCTCGCGCTGTTTATTCATCACATCGTCATATTCCAGAACGTGCTTCCTGGCGTCAAAATGGAACCCTTCGATTTTGGCCTGCGCCGACTCGATGGCCTTCGAGACCATGCGGTTTTCAATCGGCTCATCCTCCGGAATGCCGAAGGATTCCATCATGGATTTAATCCGATCCGACCCGAAGATGCGCATAAGATCATCCTCCAGCGAAAGATAAAACTGGGTGAGGCCCGGATCGCCTTGGCGTCCCGAGCGCCCCCGGAGCTGATTGTCAATGCGCCGGGCCTCATGCCGCTCGGTACCGAAAACGTGAAGACCTCCTTCTTGCTTTACTACAGCTGCGTCATCCAAGTCTGGCGGATTCCCGCCAAGAATTATGTCGACGCCGCGCCCAGCGAGGTTTGTCGCAACCGTTACCGCGCCCTTCTTCCCGGCTTGGGCAATAATCGTAGCTTCCTGTTCGTGGTTCTTGGCGTTTAAAATCTCGTGCGGCACACCCTCGCGCTTCAGAATTTCTGCCAGCCTTTCATTTTTCTCGATTGAAACCGTGCCGATAAGCGCCGGCGCGCCGGCTTCATTCAATTCCTTAATGCGCCGCGCGAGCGCCATGAATTTTCCTTTTTCGGTGCGAAACACCAAATCGGGCAGGTCTTGGCGAACATTGGTTTTATTAGTCGGGATCGAAACGACCTCGAGTTTATAAACCTTATGGAACTCCTCGGCGGAGGTCGCTGCGGTTCCCGTCATGCCTGCTAGTTTCTCATACATACGAAAATAGTTTTGGAAGGTGATGGTGGCAAGCGTGCGGGATTCTTTCTGGACCTCGACGCCCTCTTTGGCCTCCACCGCCTGGTGCAGTCCTTCCGACCAGCGCCTACCGGGCATCAAGCGGCCGGTAAACTCATCCACTATGATCACCTCGCCGTCTTTTACGACATAATCGCGGTCGCGGAGATAGAGTGCTCGAGCGCGAAGCGCTTGTTCTAAGTGATGCACCAGTTTGATGGATTCGGCCTCGTGCCCGCCCTCATATAACTTCTTGCCGATCAAGAGTTCCACTTTATCAATCCCCACCTCGGTCATAGCCACAGCTTTTAACTTTTCATCAATACTGTAGTCCTCCGGATGTTTTAACCGAGGCACAAGCTTGGAAAAAGTTTTAT
>CAYRYI010000101.1:0-1873 GCA_964428455.1 uncultured Candidatus Saccharibacteria bacterium | reverse complement strand
GACCGGATGCCGAAAGTCGGGAAGGCGAGATTCGATGATACGCTTGGGGCGATTGGAATTGAATTTTCTTCGGGAAGTCACACGACTGCGAGCGTGGCAGAGCGGTCGCGCGACTTTCAGCCGGGTCCGGGAAGGGGAGATCGAAGGCCGCAACGAGGCGACCAAAGGCCACGGCGAGATGACCGAGGGCCGCGGCGGGATGACCGGAGAGATCGGCGTCCGATGCGCGATCATCGCGGTCCGCCCCAGCGCGTCTCAACCCAGCCGGTAATTCGAGGAGGAGGAAGTTCAAAGCCAGTTTCTTTGTCCGAGCTTCGGCCGCGTCTGGAAGGAGGCGAGCGTCGCGATCCGCGCCCTCGGGAGGAGCGGAAACCTCAAGACACCGCAGGCCTTCGAAAAGCACTTGAAGAATTATTAAAGCCGGAGCCGGCAAAAGAGGTTGAGGCGCCGGTTGCCACGCCGCCAGGTGTCTCCCAGCCGGGCGAACAGCCAAGCGCGCCGATCATTTTCGAACAGCCAAAACCGTCAAACACTCCGATTCAATCGCCAGCAACCGCGCCGGAGCAGAAAAAAATCCAGCCCGGAGAGGCAGTGAAGTTGTGATAAAATTTGCGCAGTTTTCTCGGTAACTCTCTTCGAAAACCCGCATGACCGCTCCAGCGAGCGGTCATGCTCAGTGTTCGGCTGGTCACCCCCCCGACGATACGTCGGGGGAGACCATGCTGACCATCCTCTCAATGGTTTTCGAAGAGAGTTACCTCGCCGCGCAAATTTTCTGATGGGAGGGGAAATAAAAGAAATGTATCCTCCTATTGTCTCAGAACATATCGCACCTCGCTTTTGCTGAAAAGATAAAAAAGAAAGCCGCCGTTTGGCGGTTTTCGACTTATAGTGTTTGATCAGTTATTCGGCGCAGTATCTCGGCGCTTGATATCTTCGACGATTCGTTCGCCCCTCTCGGTAAGTTTCACCTTTCCGTCACTTATTTCTATTGTTCCGTCTTGAACGCCTATATCCGTGTAACAGAGCGGCCGGTCTATTTCTTCGAGCGTGACATTGATGCCGCATTCAATCGCAACACGGTAGAACGCTTGGAGAAAATCATGACCCTCTTTGTGTAGTCGTGTGAACTCTTTTTCCGAAGAACTGTAATCGAGGCATTTCGTAACGTATGCCGCAGCGATACTCGAAAGAATAATGGCGGCTGGCTTTGTCATCGCGAACCGAACAACTTCATCCCACGTCTCCCGGAATTCTATGAGAATGCCGCAAAGAGGGGTGGATGCGCCGGGTACTATTTCACTGACTCGGTCCAGGAATTTGTCTATCGTGATGCCGCTATTTGATTTTCCGTGGTGTGGAGCAATGCTTGGCGCGCCTTCGACGAGCTCGATTTCGTCATCGGCACTAAATACAAGGTGGTTGCCCGGCTGGATGAGCGTTGTGTTCTCGCGCCACCACCGCGCTGCTTCAGGATGGCGAAACGAGAGGATTTCAACTGCAAGGACTGCGTCAACATTATAGCCGCGAATTTGTCTTGGTGTTTTCGTAAGAACGTCTCTCGCCATATTTGATTGTGGCCAGTGTTGATCAAGGGGGAGTACGAGACCAATCCATGCCTCGCGAACCCATTTGGGCGCTCCGCCTGACGGCGTACCGAGTATCTTGATGCACTGCATGCGTGCCTCCTCTGACAGATCTGCTGAAAAACTACCATGCAGGTATAGAAATATCAAGCTCGCGAGCAATGTTTAATTATCGAGGTTGAACCTCGATAATTTTTACTTTTCCCCTTTTTGTAATTTTGCGCGGTCGAGGTTATTTGTTCTGAAAACCGTTGAGAGGGCGGCAAGCATGGTCTCTCCGACATTAC
>CAYRYI010000100.1:0-1895 GCA_964428455.1 uncultured Candidatus Saccharibacteria bacterium | reverse complement strand
ATCTTTTTGCGCCATATCTCTAACGGGGCGAAGCGCCTGTTCTTGCGGGGTTTACAAATTTTGTTGCTGGTTGGCTTCACATTCGGTATACTTAAAAAATGAAAAAGTTTTTTGGTTTTATTCTCCTTCGCCAAATACCCGAGAGCTCTGTTGCGCGGAGCTTCATTATTTTAGCGGTGTTTATCTTGCCTGCGGCGGTTAATGCCGCCGGGATGCTTGAGCGTGATCTTACGGTTGGCAGTCGCGGCGAAGAAGTCAAGGAACTTCAAGAGTTTATGGCCAAAGATAGCGCGCTTTACCCGGAAGGAATAATCTCGGGGTATTTTGGCGTTCTCACCAAAGCGGCGGTCAGGCGCTTCCAAGAGCGTGAGGGAATCAATCCAGCGCTTGGCTATGTTGGACCGAAGACGCGCGCGCGAATTAATGTGCTTGGTCTGTCGGCCGGAGCGGACGGAGCAAAATCCCAGGCTACCCCGCAAATCCAATCCCTGCTCTCGCAAGTTAAAGAGTTAGAGCGGCAGATCGCGGCATTGCGGGAAGCAAAAGCCGAGCCGTCGCCAGCCGCAACCTCAACCGCCGCCGCTACTACTACGCCGGCTGTGGAACCGGAACCCCAGCCACCGTCTCCACCAACAGTCTCACATTCGATTATTTTATCGGGTGGCGATACCAAGCGTTTCGCGGAGTCAGTTAAACTCGGCGACATTACCCTCACCAACGACTCCACTTCGACGGTGGTTCTATATCAGCTGACCGCTAAAATGGAGGAGGCCATGAATGCTCCCAACTCCCGCGGGGCTACTTTCAAACTGCTTTTGCGAAATGGCACCACGACTTACGATACTCTGCTTTCTAGCCGCGATGTAGCAATTCGCAGCCGGGTTGCGGACCCGGGCAATTACAATATCCAATTGGTCTATCCGTACGCCGGTATATCATTATCGCCCGGTGAGTCAAAGACTTTGAGTTTTTGGGTGGAACTTTTGATTGGGCCGTTTTACGGAGGGGAGCTGAAATTCATCGTCACCGCCGTTTCCTCGTCCAATCCCGAGCTTCCCGTTGCAGGAACAGTAACGCTGATTTTGCGGGAGCCGTAACGGTTTCTAGAGAACACGCGCCAAGAACAGGGGCGGTTTTGATGTTGCGAGGCGTAGAGAAAAGCATTACAATTCCTGCGGTTATAAGCTGTGGTTATGGAAGAAAATTTTTTAGACACAATCCGTCATCGGTTGAAAAATCCGGTTGTCGCGGGAGGGCTAGTCATGGCAGTGGTTGTTTTAATCGCGCTCATTTTCCCGTCCGAAATTAAATTACTGCTGGGGCTGTCATCCGACGAGCGAATCGGTATTGCCACCGGCAAGCCGCTCCCCAAATATACGGGACGGGACATCCGCGAAATTCGCATGGTTCCCGAAGAAGTGAAGCTCTTTACGGAAGACCAAAAAGAGAAGATTCGCCAACGCATACTTGATGCGGCCGGCTCGATTGACGTTAATCCCGACGTTCTCGATCCATGGCTACAACTCGGACTCTACAAGAAAGTTATCGGCGACTTTGAGGGGGCGCGTGACGCTTGGGAGTACGCAAGTTTAATCCGCCCCCAAAACGTAGTCTCTTTCAAGAATTTAGGCGAGCTTTACTGGCGCTATATGCCGGATTTTTTGAAAGCAGAGACCAATCTTCGCATCGCTATTGCCAACGAGCCGAAACTAATCGATTCCTATATAACACTCTCCGAAGTTTATCGCTACTCATATAAAGAAAAAGCCGATTCGGCGGATGATATCTTGCTTGAGGGATTGGCCAATAATCCCGAAAGCCGCGACCTCGTCGCCTACATCGCCTACTATTACAAAGAAACCGGCGATAAAGAAAACGCGATTAAGTATTTTCGC
>CAYRYI010000099.1:0-1901 GCA_964428455.1 uncultured Candidatus Saccharibacteria bacterium | reverse complement strand
TCGCGCATCACGACATGGTCGCGTATAAACTGATTGCCCGATTCAATTGACATCGTAACCGAAGCCATGCCGGCTTTTTTCCAGTCCTTAAAAATGTCCATGCCGGCTTTCTCCAAAAGGTCAACGACCAGGTCGCAGCGCGTTAGAACGTGGAAAGGCAAACCGATGCGCTTGGGATATTTTTCGCAAAATTCTTCGTGCCAGGCCTTTTCTTTAACGTTGGGAAAAGGCGGAAAAACATCGTCATAGAATTTTATAAACCGCGTGTCATAGCGCTTTGTAAAATCTTCAATTTCGTCAAGCAAGCGGTCAACACCGTAAAGCTGTCTTATGGCGCCGGGATTTCTGACGCCCCGGTATAATTCATTCCACTGATGTTCAAAACAGTAAGTACAGCGAAATGGACAGCCGCGGGAAGCCATAATGGTCCGCTTATAGCGATAAAGAAATTCGGTATTGTCATATACCAGCCCTCGATCCAAAAACGGCAAGTCGTCAAGATTGGTTTTTCTCCCCCTCATAAATTTCGGATCCAAGCCGTAGTCAGCCATCCCGGAGATTTGGCCTTTGGGATTTTTCAGTACCCGCTCCATATTTTCCCGAGTAACCATATTGGGGATTTCATTTGGGTTAAGGTTATTTTGGAGCGCCTTAAGCCATTCTACCCAGGCATCGTCTCCCTCGCCGACGCAAAGAGCGTCAATGGACTCGTTCCTTAAAATCTCGCCGGGGAAAAAAGTAAAGTGAGGCCCGCCAACAACGATTTTCGGATGCTTATCAGCGGCTTTAACTCGCTCGGCCGCCTCAAGATAATATTTATGAGAACCCGTAATGCCGCTGAAAGCGACGATATCAGGGCGGAATTTCCTTAAAGTTTGCGCAATATCATCGCGCTCCATAACCCAAAGGCCGGTTTCAGAATCGGCGTGCTTTTTAGCCAAAGCCGAAAGCAGCATAATGCTCATCGGCTCCGTCATATCGCCGTCATCGCGCATCCCGAACAAAATTCTCATTTTGTCGGACATCCATATCTCCATTTTTTAAGTTTTCAAACAACTTATTTGCGCTATATAATATAATAAAACAATCGAGTTGGCAAATGGTTTCAAAAAATGGAAACGCCTGCACGGAAAACCGTGCAGGCGTTGAATTGCCCAAGGGTTCAAGAATCCCAGAACTTCAGAAACCCAGAACCCAGGGTTTTACTCGCGGACGAACGCGAAGCGGTAGTAGCGATGCCACCTAATGCCGAACCAGTCGAGATTGAGCTTGCGGCCGCCGGCGTTGCTCCACAGACAGAGGACGTACAGGAAGCCGTCCGGGCTGCGCCAAGGCTCGTGAAGAAAGACCACAGGCTGCTCTCTCTGAACCTCAGGATGCTCGACCCCGAAGTAGAGCGCGTCCTCGTAGACGGGCCGTTCGAGACCCTGCTTCGCGGCTTCGACGATTACCTCTTCCGAGCTGGTTTCACGATCGAACTTGAGGAGCACAATCTTGCGCATTCCGCGCTTCGTCTGTCGAACCGGAAAGTTGATCGGGTTGACGTACGAGTTGGTATAGTTGTAGTTGCCAGCCAGCACCAGCTCCTCGGTCGTGCGACCGTCGCCGATCTTGGTGAGCCGGAAGACATTCTTGACCTGCCGGATGACTGCGGAGATTGTGTCGGCGATGGGATCAATCGCCAGCTTCGCCTTCAACGTCACGAGCGTGTGGATCTCCTCGTTGGAGCACCCGCGCGCTTGGAGCGCCTCGATGAGGCGATCCGTAAACCCGGCGATCCAGCCGGCACCACTCACGATTGCGGACACGTTCTTGGCCATTTTAGATTCCTCCTTGTTTTGGTTCGCCCCTCACTTCGCACCATGCGAAGCCCCAGGCTTGCCTGTTGTTGGTTACAGCTT
>CAYRYI010000098.1:0-1967 GCA_964428455.1 uncultured Candidatus Saccharibacteria bacterium | reverse complement strand
CAATGCCTAAAACCCGAGGCGTTCCTTCGGAAGGAAACTCGGCAACAATCGTGTGAACCATTGAGGTCCCCACATCCAATCCTAAAATTATCCTCCGCGCCATATAAAAGTCGAATGAGCCGCCACGGGCCCGACTACGCTCACCTCATCGAGTTCATCGAGACTGAGGCCTCTCAGAACCGAAGGCCTGAAGACTTTTCTAGAGTCTGAACGACATGGTGAGTGATAATCGAACCACTAGCTATGAAAACGCCGCAAAACCTGATGCTCCAACGCTTCCATCCTCGCGTGCTCGCGCGCGCCTCGCTCGTGATCGCACCCCAATAGGTGGAGAATACCATGTAGCATCATCCAAAAAAACTGTGCATAAAATTCGCTTCCGATTCGGCGCGCTTCTTTATGAATCACCGCGGGGCAAACTACAATATCGCCAAGTTGAACGTCGGGCGAGGGATCGGCGCGGAGTTCGGCCAATGTTTTGTAAACAGGGAATGACAGAACATTCGCAGGCTTTGACTTCTTGCGGAATTTCCGATTAAGCGCCAGACTCCTTTGGCGCTTGACGATCGCCACTGCAAACGCGATCTCACGCTTCCTCTTTAAGAAACTAAATTCGCGCTTTTGGATAAGGCCTTGAAAAATCCGCCGGCAAAAAAGACGGGCGCGTCGCTGCGTCCGTGGGTTCTTCATATCGTCAATGACAACTATGGAAAGTTTCATGGCTCTAGCCCTCCAGCGCCCGCTTAACCGCCGCCGATACGCGATCCCCTGAAGCCGCGCCGCCCAGTTTTTTCATTACAAGCCCCATCACGCGCCCGAATTGTTTAGGATCGGCCCCCACTTCCGCAATCGCGGATTTCACCGCCTCCTCCACGGCAACGTCGTCAGCCTCGGCCGGCAAATATGCCCCTAGTATCTCGGCCTCTTTAAGCTCCTTTTCGGCCATCTCTTGGCGGCCGCCCTTATTAAATTCTTTGGCGGCTTCTTTTCTCCGCTTCACCTCTGTTTTCAAAACAGAAAATATTTCTTCATCGGTCAAAGTCGCATCCGCCTCTGCCCCGCCGGCCTTAACCAAAATAGCGCGTTTTTCAAGCGCTTTATTATGCAGGGCTGATTGCGCCATGCGGAGTGTCGAGACTCGCAGGGCATCGCCCGATTTCATGGCTGCTTTCAAATCTGCTTGGATTTTTTCGCCTACCATTGTTCTTATTTTGCGCTAAAAATCAGAGGCCAGCAACTTCAGCTGGCCTCCTGCAATTCATGAGACACAAGCCGATCGTTATGATAGCTGATCGTGCCCTGGAACTTCTTGCCCGCCAGGAGCATGGGCAGCCATAGCGCATCGCCTTCCCACATCTGGTCGTAAGGGATGGCATTCGCCAAGAACCACTCCGGGCGCATTTCCTCGGTCTCGCGAGGTTCGCCGAGAATGCCCGAGGCGCGGAAGATATGAACCTCGGCTTTCTTATGCTCCGGCTCCAGCGTGAAAAGAATCTCTCCCATTTTCTGCGGCGACACGGGTTCAACTCCAGCTTCTTCGAGAACTTCTCGCTTCAGAGCTTCTTCGACTGGCTCATTCTTATGTATCTTCCCGCCGTATCCATTCCATCGCCCCTTGCCCCATCCGCGTTTCTTCATGGCAAAAAGAACGCCGCGCCGCTCGTCAAGAATGATAAGTAGCGTATACCGCTTAGTCTCAAACATATAAAGAACCCCCCCTTATCTGCGCCGGCCCTTTTTCTCTTCTATCTTTTTCCCAAGCTTCTCAAGGCGCATGAACTCGCGCGTGCGCGAAATCCTACGTAGGGCCGACGCGCGCTTTTTGTTTTTTGTCGGAGGCTTGGCGTAAAAACGGGTGCGGCGGGCATCCTTCAAAACACCGGAGAGCTGAACCCGCCGAGTAAATCTCCGCAAAAGCGATCCGAATGATTCTCTGTCTTTTCGTCTGACTTCCATCATAGTTTCAA
>CAYRYI010000097.1:0-1973 GCA_964428455.1 uncultured Candidatus Saccharibacteria bacterium | reverse complement strand
GGTTTCAGCCATTTGGTTTTATCGCCGAGAACCCCCGCGTCAAGCTGGAAGCGTTTTGCACGATCCCCGGCCTCTGAAAAAACGTACTCGCCGCGGTGGCTGTAAAGAAACATAATCGGTTTTTTCTCTATATCCGCTTCTTCAAATGTATCCGCTTGTTTGAAGGTTCGCGAAAGCACCTGGCCGGTAACGCAGTTTCTGATGCGGGCGGTGGTACTTGAACCGCCGCGGCCGATGTGCGAGTGGGAGGTTTCAAGCACCTCAAAAGGCGCTCCGCCCTGCATGAATAGCGTCCCGCGTTTAAGATTATTCATTGAAAGCATAACGTAGAAAGGATATTTCGGCGGAGGCGGGTGTGTCAAACGCGAAGTCCCACTAGAGTCGAGCTCTAGTCGCGGCGTTCTGCGGCGGACAGAGTAAAATTTCGACTTGTGGATAATAAGAGACGCATAAAGGCTCGAAATAACTTAATATAATAGATGTAGACAGAAGGTTATGGCCGTGCCGTTGCTTGTTGTTCCATGGTCGATACGGCGAGGTACGCCAGACCGGCAGATTGCGCAGAGGGAAACTGATGCATGGTTTCGCTCGCGGATCTTTGTTAACATGTCGTCTTACTTAACGTCGGGAGGCACAGCTTGAACTTTGCGCGGTTTTCTGCGGCGCAAGGCTCGAATGTGCGCTTCGGACATATAAAAAGAAAATGGTACTTCAAACATGGGGTGACGTTATAATTTTGTCGCTCCAAGAGGTCTGGGCATCGGTGGCTGGCTTCCTGCCGCTTCTTATCGGAGCGTTGGTGGTCTTTGTCATAGGCTGGATCGTCGCGGTTTCGCTCGGCAAAGTTATCGAGCAGATCGTGAAAGCTCTAAAAGTTGACTCGGTGCTTGAGAAACTTGAGTTGCATAAAGTGCTTGACCGGGCTGGAATTCAGCTAAATTCAGGCGCCTTTATCGGAGGGCTAGTGCGATGGTTTCTCATCGTCGTATTCCTGCTCGCGGCGCTGAATATCTTAAACCTCAATGAGGTTTCGGCGTTTTTGAGGGACGTGCTCGGGTATATTCCGCAGGTTGTGGTAGCTGCGCTGATTCTTGTAATTGCGGCGCTCTTGGCGGAAACCGCCGAAAGGACTGCTCGAGCGTCAGTCGAAGCGGCTGGACTCAAAGGCGCCCTTGTCGGAGTTGTCACGCGTTGGGCGATTTGGATATTCGCCATCATCGCGGCGCTTTATCAGCTCGGAGTGGCAACACTGCTTCTACAGACGTTACTGACAGGCCTGGTAGCGATGCTTGCCATTGCCGGCGGGCTGGCTTTCGGGCTTGGCGGGAAGGATCTGGCTGGGGATTTTCTCGGTCGCGTGCGGCGCGAGATTTCCGATCGCTCCTAGGGTTTTTAATCCAAAAGGCCTTGCAAAAACGGCCCCGCGGGGCCGTTTTGGCTTTTCTCCGACCCTTGTCCACAGATAGCTTGACGAGCAAGCATTAGCCGGCTACACTTATCTGGTTCAATAAGGAACGAGCTACTCTATTGACTTGTAGGGTCGTATACATTAAACTTTTGGGCAATCAAAGCATGTCAATCAAGAATCAATTGAATACGATTGCGGCCTCTGATGTTGTACCGGGTCATTGAAGACCCTGCGGAATTTTGTGAGTATGAGGCCGCCGAGAGGCGGTTTTCTCGTTAGTTGAATAGTCGGTTTAAAAAATAAACATCGGGGAGATAGGAGTTAGTGAACTAGTAAACTAGCAGACTAGTAAACTAACTCGTGTCTCTGGCATTCAATGGGTCTTGCGCAAGCGAGATCGCTGGGGGCAAGATTTTTGACAATTTGGTCATAATTGCAACAGGGTAATAAATGCCGTGCACAGCACGGAAATTCCAAATTACAACATCCAAATTCCAAACAAATCCCAAATTCTAAACGTTTTGAATTTATGATTTTGGTCATTCGATATTGTTTGTGATTTGGT
>CAYRYI010000096.1:0-2002 GCA_964428455.1 uncultured Candidatus Saccharibacteria bacterium | reverse complement strand
ACCTCAACCGCCTCTCCTCCCTCCTCTACGCGCTTGCCCGCGCAGAAGTAAAGCGGGCAAAGAAAAAAGAACCCCGCCCATCGTATAAGTAAAATTAAAGGATCAAACACCAAAGGCCAAAGTTACAATCTGCGGGCAAGAGAGACGCCGAGATCGCCACGCCTCATTGAGAGTATTTGCTGCTTATGTTTTATTTCTGCTTGCTGCTCAGGAGTAAATTCGGCCAGTAGGTCTTTTTCTTTTCTGCGGTCCAAAGATCGATAAACCATCTCTGGTTCAGCAATTGGTTCCTCGCGGGGCATTTCGGGTTGTGGCCTAAATTTTTCCATACATTTCCTTTAAACTTTGATATAGCGCGTCGCACGTCCGCGACCGACTCTTTTAATTTCGCCAAGTTCGACAAGACGACCCAGCGCCTGGCGGACTGTCCCAAGCGCCATGTCGGTAGCTTTCACAATCTCGCTGGGAGCCGCTTCTTTAACACTAGAGAGATACTCCCAAACCTCATATTGTTTAGGCGAAAGCGTATCTTCAATTTTCTCTGCCTGCAGATACGAAAGAGCCTTGGTAGCCTGCTCCTGCACAACGGAAAGAAAGAAATTGAGCCACGGCGAAATGGTGTTGTGATCGGTCTTGAATGTCTCCTGCGATTTACGGAGCGCGATATAATATTCGTCCTTGCGGCGTTCGATGATCTGCTCGTGTGAGACATACTGAACGAAGGTGTAGCCGGAACGGAGCAGAAGCAAATTTGAGATGACGCGTGAAAGACGCCCATTGCCATCATCAAATGGGTGGATTTTCAAAAACTCAACAATAAAATTGGCGATGATAAGAAGCCGGTGGAAACGATTCTTCTCAAGCGTGTCGGCAGTCCAGTCAACGAGCTCCTGCATTTCTTTGCCGGTGAGGTACGCTGGCGTGGTCTCGAACATTATTTTTACAACCTTGCCGTCCGCCCCCACCACGCCGACTGTGTTTTCTTTCTTTTTGTAGCCTCCGCGATGCGTGTCGTCTTTATTCGAATATTTAAGAAGCTGATTATGCAGGGAGGTAATCAGACTCTCCCGAAGCGGCAGAGTCTGAAAGCTGTCGAACACATTTTGAAGCGTTTCAAGATAGCCTTGCACTTCCTGTGAGTCACGATCCGCAAATTTAGAGACCGCCAGACCGCGCATAACTTTCTCGACTTCCTCGTCATTGAGCTTTGCTCCTTCAATACGGGTAGATGCACCGGCAGAAGTGATTAGTGTAGATCTCTTGAGGTTGGTAATTGCCTGGGGCGTCATTCTTAAGCCCCCCTTAAATTCACCGCGAATCCCGTCAATTCCAGCCAAAAGAGCCACGATATGCGGATCGGGATTTTTTATGTGATGATCAAATTTTCTGGTAATATCGTCCATAAGTGCTTATTTAGAGCTTAATTTAACGCTATACTCTATATAGCGGATTATAGCGGATTATAGCGGATAGCGCAACTGCAGGGGTGTTGAAAACTATCAAGGCTAAAATCCCCCTTTGGCCCTAAACGTGGTGCAAGTAAGCTGGCTAATGAAGCATGGGTCATGTTCGCCAATTAAACACACTGCTTACGTTTTTCTAGCGCAGATGAAGTTGATGTACGGAGTGCGCACATATTTACACAGATGCGACACGTCCCGTTAGCGTAGAGCGCTGTTGCCACGGATGGAAAAACGTAAAGAGAACGTCGCTGAACCCTGACGGCAACCTCGTCAATCTCGGCAAGTTCGACGCTTGGACGGAATTTAAAAAAGAAAAATCCAACAAAAGCGACGTGGCTGAGTTCGGGGTAAATCTCGAAGATCACGTTTTCAAGCTTCATGAGGACTTGAAAAATGGCGCCTACAATCAATGAATAATGCGAACGATGTTTAAATAAAAGAACCAATTCGCCGCGGCAAATTGGTTCTTCAGGCCAAAGAGTAATTACAAATTCGGGCTAAGCATGTTGCGTAATTCGCGCTCCATCATGCCGCGATCC
>CAYRYI010000095.1:0-2056 GCA_964428455.1 uncultured Candidatus Saccharibacteria bacterium | reverse complement strand
AAAAATCTTTCTCCTCTTCTATGATAAAGCTTCGGAAGAACACGCAAAATTAAAACATGGTTCGAATTGGTTTTTCTACGGGTTTTTTGTCAGTTTATTTTTTTATTATAACACTTTTCCAACGTGGTGCCGCGGGAGAGAGTCGAACTCTCATGAGGTTGCCCTCGCTGGATTTTGAGTCCAGTGCGTCTGCCAGTTCCGCCACCGCGGCATATTGCTATTGCTTTTTTAACCACTCCTTACCCACGCCGGATTTTAAATACTTCTCGCGCGTCCTTGCCTCGGGTCTTGTTGGGTAACCCTCGACTAAAGTAAGCCTGAAAGGCCGGTATGATTTTGTTGTTTTTTCTCGGCCCGCTTGATGTTGTAGAACCCGTCGCTCGATATCACTGGTCAGTCCTACATAGATATAGTTTCTCACTAAACTTGAAAGAGCGTAAACAGAGTACATATATTTTGAGTCCAGCGCGCCTGCCTGCCGGTAGGCAGGTCTGCCAGTTCCGCCACCGCGGCAAAATTAGTGCGGAGTAAATTTGCCGGCTTGCCCCGCACTAATTCTATCATTTTGCGTTCCTAGTTAAGATATGACTTAGCCGCAGGCGTTTCCGCGAGAATGATTCCAGAGTTTTCCTTCGGAATTTGGTGCGGGGCGAGCACAAGCATAGTATTTAACAAACAGCCTCGTTGTCAATGCAGTTATGCTGTTGTATTCTGGTGAGTATGGACGAAGTTACTAAATTGCCCGAAGCAGAAACAGCAACCAGCGGATCTCAAACCGATTCGATGAATCTGCCGCCCGCTCCGACCGAACCGCCGGCTGGGTTTACCACGCCGGCCGCCGAGACAAAACTCGCAGTCCCGCTTACCGAGAGGAGAGCCCATGAGAGCATTTTTTGGATAGAGCGATCTCGTATTGATCCGAATCCCTATCAGCCGAGACGCGAGTTCGACGAGGCGGCTTTAAAAGATTTGGCGGATTCCATAAGGACGCACGGGATGCTCCAGCCGATTTTGGTTTCGCGTGTGGAGGCGGAAACGCCGCGCGGTATGGAGGTCAAATACCAACTGATTGCGGGGGAGCGGCGGCTTAGGGCGGCCGGGATCGCGGGAATGGAGCAGGTGCCGGTAATCATCAAAAAGGAGCCGACAGACCGGATGAAGCTGGAGCTGGCGCTAATCGAGAACGTCCAGCGCGAGGATTTAAACGCCATTGATCGCGCCAAGGCCTTCCGCCAGCTGATGGACGATTTTAAGCTGATGCAAAGAGAGGTCGCGGAGCGGGTAGGCAAATCCCGCGAGATGGTGGCGAACACCATGCGGCTTTTGTCGCTGCCGGTGGATATGCAGCAGGCGATCGCCGAGGGCAAAATGACCGAGGGACACGCCCGAGCGATCCTGATGGTGGGGGATAATCCGGAGCTCCAGCGCCAAATGTTCAACGATGTGATGTCGGGGAAACTTACGGTGCGCGAGGCCGAGAACGAGGCCAGGCGGCTCACCGGCCGCGAGGTAAGACCCAGAAAACGCCTAGGTTCGCCGGGCGATGTGGAAACGCGCAATTGGCAGTCGAAACTTCAGGAGCTTTTGGGCACCAAGGTTTTAGTCCAAAAGATCGGAGACCGCGGCAAGATCGTGATCGAATTTTATTCCGACGAAGAATTGCGCGCGATTATTGATAAGGTATTGAGCGAGCGCGGGGGCGATTCTCCCGCAGGAGAAGTTCCCATATCAAGTTGATTCTGTTTTGCGCTAGATTTATTATAGCGTTTTTAAATGAAATCTAACGCAATCATCTGAAGAAAAAGTATGGAAGGTTACCGCAACGAATTTATCAAGTCAGTAGAAAAGTTGGGGAGGTATTCGGAAGACGAGGCCATAAAAGAGGCATCAGATTTGCGAGGATTGATTGAGGGCGGGGAAGCCGCCGATTACTCCGCGGCAGAACGAGTTATCGCGGAAAATAAAATTGTGGAGTTGATTCAAGCGGGGCGAGCGATGGAGGCAATTCGGTTGAAATATTTTACCGAAAAAACTATTGCGGATGATTTTATCCTGG
>CAYRYI010000094.1:708-2181 GCA_964428455.1 uncultured Candidatus Saccharibacteria bacterium | reverse complement strand
TATGCCAGGCGGTGGCGCCGACTAGACGCATCACGTTAATCTCGTCGCGCGCGGTGTAGATCGCAAGCCGCACAGTGTTAAACGCCACCAGCACCGCAATGAAAGCAAGTATCGCCGCGATGGCGGCCCCTGTCGTGCGGGTAGCTACCATAATTTTCGAAAGCCGCTCGATGGCGCGCTGATTTTCAAAAAAATTAATCTTATCGATGGTGGGTTCTTCCTGCACCTCAATAGCTGTTACAATTTCCTGAAACTTGGACGTGTCAGCCGCGCTGATATTCAAACTCGCCTCCAGCGGGTTTTCCTCAAGTTCCGCAAGCGACTCCAAGATCAAAGGATTATTCTTGTGCCGCTCGCGGAAGCGCTCGAGCGCCTCGGCTTGCGAAACATAAGACACGGCGCTCACGTTCGGGATTTTTTCAAAGTCCGCTTTTAGGCCGACAATGAGCTCTTCCTGGGTATTCGGCAGGAAATAAACCGAGACATCAATGCGTTCTTCCAGACTGTCAAGAATCGTGTTCATGAGAACGCTCGAAAGCAAAAGCCCGCCGATAACGAACAGCGTCAAACCCATAACCAGCACCGGGGCGGTGGAGAGCCAGCCGTTGCGCCAGAAGCTGACAACGGCCGATTTTATGATTCTGCTCGAGGTTTCTTTCAGCATAATTTATTCTTTGGAAATGTATTTTCCCCGTTCCTCATCGCGCACGACCCTCCCCTTTTCAAGTTCGATCACCCGCCGATCAAGCGCATCAATGATTTCTTTATCATGCGTGGCGAGAATCACCGTCGTGCCAAGCTCGTTGATTTTCAAAAGCAATCTGATGATCTCCCAAGTATTCACCGGATCAAGATTCCCCGTCGGCTCATCGGCCAGGAATACCTCAGGGCGATTGACGAGGGCCCGGGCAATTGCTACTCGCTGCAACTCGCCGCCGGAGAGTTCATGCGGGAAGTGACTCATCTTGTCCGTTAAACCCACCAGCTCCAAGACCTGCGGCACGTCATGCAGAATTTCCTCCGCGCTCTTCCCCGAGGCCTCCATGGCGAAAGCGACATTCTCCATGGCAGTCTTTGTCGGCAACAGGCGATAATCCTGAAAAACCTTGCCGATACGCCGCCTAAGATACGGCAGCTCCTTAGGCCGCAGGGCGGTAATCTCGTCCTGATCAAAGAACACCCGCCCCTCTGTCGGCCGCTCTTCCGCAATCAGGAGCCTCAGAAGCGTAGTCTTGCCCGAACCCGAAGGCCCCACCAGCGACACGAACTCTTTCGGCTGGATGCGAAGCGTCACTCCCTCAAGCGCCGTCGACGTCGGAGAGTAAATTTTCGAAACATTATCAAAAAAAATCATCCGGATTGCAATTAAGGCGGCGCCTAGTTCCTATGCATCAGTAATCTCCAACAGCGCGCCAGCGGCCGTTAGCCGATACTTAATCATTCTACCAATTCTGCAATGGCGGGGAAATGCTA
>CAYRYI010000094.1:0-698 GCA_964428455.1 uncultured Candidatus Saccharibacteria bacterium | reverse complement strand
TTTCTGATGGCCGCGTCAATAAATCCGTCAATCTCCCCCTCAAGCACGCCCGCCGTGTCCGATGTCTCATAATTCGTGCGGTGGTCCTTGACCATCTGATAGGGGTGGAGTACATAGGAACGAATCTGGCTCCCCCATTCCACCGAGACTTGTTTCCCTCGAACGCCGAGGCGCTCCGATTCTTGGCGTTCCAACTCGCGCTGATAAAGCTTAGCGCGAAGATGCGCCGTTGCCAACTCGCGGTTGCGTTCCTGCGTGCGCTCGCTTTGGGCTGCGGCAAAAACCCCGGTCGGCACATGCGTAACACGCACCGCAGTTTCGCGTTTGTTGACATTCTGGCCGCCGGGACCGGAGGAGCGGAAAAAATCGATCGTCAAATCTTCATTGGAGAGCTTTATCTCATCGGGCGCCACGAACTCCGGCAAGACATCCACCAAGCCAAACGAAGTGTGCCTTAGCGACTGCGATGAAAACGGCGAGATGCGCACAAGCCGATGTACCCCTCGCTCGTGCTTCAAGTAACCATAAGCGAAATCTCCTTTGATATCGAGCGTGACGTTTTTTATGCCCCAGCCGGACGGCCCGTGATACTCGCCGTAGTGCTCGTGCACGCGCGCGACACTCCACTTCTTCGACTCGGCGTAGCGCTCGTACATTCTTAAGAGCATCGCCGCCCAGTCCTCGGCATCCTTGCCGCC
>CAYRYI010000093.1:2029-2291 GCA_964428455.1 uncultured Candidatus Saccharibacteria bacterium | reverse complement strand
TTTCTCTTTCAACACGGCCGTTGATGCTCACCGTGATCCCCGGTTCGTTGGTTTTAACAAATAAACCTCCGGTTGGGGTAAATCGCCATGAGGCGATGTCGGGGATATAGCCTAGGGCGTAAAGAATTATAAACGGCGTTGCCGCAGAAAATAGAAGCACAAGGAAATAAAAAAGCGCACGGCGGGTTTGTTTTTGCATTTCACTAAGAGATGGTTGCAAAATCCTTCTTCGTCACGAAATTGCAGCATTTTGAGCGAGCCG
>CAYRYI010000093.1:0-2019 GCA_964428455.1 uncultured Candidatus Saccharibacteria bacterium | reverse complement strand
CGACACCGGCGTATATGGAGAATATACGCCAAGGAGGACGGACAAAGGCGCAGCCGAAATTCTGCGATTGCAGTAGGAGAGGGGGTTTTGCGACCGTCTCTAAATACCATAGCGGGAAATGTGCCGCGTTTCCAGTCCCTCTGTCTGGGGGGCATCTGGGTGGTCCCTAGCTCGATAGCCTGGCCGTACGCTATGATATATCACGTTATGGTGGGCGATATATTTATAATTAGAGGCGGGCGAGAACTTCGCGGCGAGATTTCAGTCAGCGGTTCGAAAAATACCGCGTTGCCTTGTATCGCCGCAGCACTCTTGACCAAAGAGCCGGTGATGCTGGAAAATGTGCCGGACATTTTGGATGTTCGCCTGATGGCAGAAATCGCGAAGGGGCTCGGCGCGCAAGTAGAATGGGCGAGCCAGGAGCGGCGTTTAACGATTCGGGCAGCCAATCTCTCAAGCTTCGCGCTTGACGATGCCTTGGCGCGCAAACTCCGCGGGTCGCTGCTTTTTTCCGGCGCGCTAATCGGGCGGCTTGGCGGCGCGAGTCTTCCTTATCCGGGCGGCGACGCAATCGGGGCGCGGCCCCTAACGACGCATTTGTCGGCGCTTCTGGCGCTTGGCGTTTCAATCGAAGATAATGGCCGGGTCATACTCGACGGGAAAAATATTCGGGGCGCTCTCGTCGCGTTGGAAGAGACCAGCGTGACTGCAACGGAAAACACGATTCTCGCGGCGGTTTTGGCGCTGGGTAAGACCGTAATACGCCTCGCGGCCTGCGAGCCGCATGTGCAGGAACTTATCAAAATGCTTGCGGGGATGGGCGCGAATATTCGCTGGTCGGGCGTCTCAGAAATTACAACAGAAGGGGTCGAGGCCCTGCGCGGCGCAGAGTTCCGTCTTAATCCCGACGAGCTCGAAATTTCCAGCTTCGCGGCGCTCGCCGCCGCCACCCGTTCCGAGATCGCCATCCGCGGCGTTCTACCGGAATATCTGGACGCGGTGCTCTTGCAGCTTGCCAAAATGGGCGTAGAATTTCATCTATCCGGAGATATTCTTTCGATCTCAAAACCCAGGCGTTCTTACCAAGGATTCCGGTTGCAATCGGGTCTCTATCCGAAACTGGGGTCCGATCATCTGCCGCCTTTCGCGGTCCTGGCGACGCAAGCCGCGGGCACTTCGCTGATTCACGAATGGCTTTATGAGGGGAGGCTCCGCTATATTGATGAGTTGCAAAAAATGGGGGCTAATGCCATGATTCTGGATCCGCACCGGGCACTGATTATCGGGCCGACGCCGCTCTCGGGGCGCGAGATTTCAAGCCTCGACATCCGCTCCGGCATGACGCTTATCATTGCGGCCTTGACGGCCGCAGGCGAGACGCGAATCTCCGATATCCACCATATCGATCGCGGATACGAAAAAATTGACGAGCGCCTAAGAGCGCTGGGAGCGGAGATTCAACGTATAAAATCCTAAACCCCAAGCACCAAATTCTAAACAAATCTCAAATCCCAATTTCCCAAATACCAAACGTTTTGAGTTTAAGCTTTGGAATTTCGAATTTGTTTAGGTATTAGAATTTTGAATTTAGGATTTAGATTGCATGTTTGTACGGAAAATCGGAATTGATTTAGGGACGGCTAATACGCTGGTGTTTGTCCCGGGCAAGGGCGTGACGATGAACGAGCCGTCTGTGGTCGCGGTGTCGGTTGACGACAACCGCATTTTGGCGGTTGGCAACGAGGCGCGGGACATGATCGGCCGCACCCCCGATACGATAATTGCCTACCGGCCCCTAAGAGACGGCGTGATTGCGGATTATCGCGTCACGGAAGCCATGCTAAGGCATTTCATTACCAAGGCCGGCGGATGGATCAGGATTTTTCGGCCGGAGGTGATGATTTCCGTGCCCGCAGGCGTCACTTCCACCGAGCGGCGCGCCGTAATCGAGGCGGCGGTTCATGCCGGAGCAAAAGCGGCGTATGTTGTGAAGGAGCCGGTTTTGGCGGCCATCGGCGC
>CAYRYI010000092.1:0-2458 GCA_964428455.1 uncultured Candidatus Saccharibacteria bacterium | reverse complement strand
TAACATATTTTATCTCCCATACTGCTTAAGAAACTCGAGAGAAAGGCTTATGGCGTGCAGGCCGATGAAGAAAAGTTGGCTAGTTTCGCTTAGAATGTTGCGGATAGGGAATAGCGGACAGAATTACTCAAGATAATCCCGTGGAATTAATAACGCCTCGGCCCAGGTCTTCTTGGGTCGAGGCGATCGCAGAGTCTCTGTTCGCTTTTGTTAGGCGGCGTTGGTGGTAGTGGCAGCGGCGGCGAGGAATTGCTCCTCGCACTCGATCCGCTCGCGGACTCTCGGCAAGATGTCCTGCCCGACGATGACACAGGCTTGCTCGTAAGAAGCGCGAGCCTTGCTGACCCACTCGGTCCGCTGGCCGTCATCCATGGCGCGGACTCGGTCGAGGAGCGTGTCGGCGTGATGGAGGAGAATCTCGGTAGAGAGCGCCGGGCACTCTTCGGCGGTGATTCTTCCGTCCCTCATCGCCATGATACTGACTTCGAGCTGCCGCAGCCGCTGGTGGATGTTATTGTCTCCGGCGAGACGTGCCATCTCCCCATGGAAAGTGGTGAGTCTTGTTGCGTCCTTCCGACCGCCGGTACCGTTGGTGACGTAGACGTCTGCGGTATAGGTCAAGCGGTATCTCCTTTAGATGGAGGTGCACTGCAGCCTCTGCGATAAATTTAATTATACCTAAGCTTATTGGTTTTGGCAAGGCGTTGTATCCGCTTACACTTTTCCGCGGCCGCGGAAAAGTGAAGGTGTATTTGCGAAGGAGATTAAATTCGGTTAGATTTAATCTTGAAAATTTATCGCAAAGCCATCTTATTTTTATGTCTAAAGACGCCATGCGGCATGTCTATCTCGATTACGCCGGTGGAACCCCCATTGACCCGCGGGCGAAATTAGCCATGGAGCCGTATTGGGAGGTGGAATTTGGGAATCCCGCGGCTTTGTATCATGCGGGGCGCGTGGCTAAGGACGCGATTGATAACGCGCGCAAGTCCATCGCACAGGTTTTAAACGCAAGCGATGCAGAAATTATTTTTACAGCTTCGAGTACCGAGGCCGATAATTTAGCGTTCTTTGGCGCGGCACGTGCCGTCAAGTCGCATCTGCAACAGATGAATGCGAAGGGGCACGTTATTATCTCGGCGATCGAGCA
The DNA here is from genome assembly GCA_964428455.1 of uncultured Candidatus Saccharibacteria bacterium. Taxonomy (GTDB): domain Bacteria; phylum Patescibacteriota; class Minisyncoccia; order Sungbacterales; family JACQCQ01; genus JACOZA01. The sequence goes on along the minus strand of CAYRYI010000092.1, from coordinate 1,308 downwards.
TCATGTGATGATTAATTCTGCCGAAGCTTTAAAGAAAGACGGCATTGATGTTTCTTTAGCTCCAGTAGATAAAAATGGGATTGTTGAAGTTCGCGAACTGGAAAAACTGGTTCGCCCTGATACTTTTTTTGTGTCAGTAATGTACGCCAATAACGAGATTGGAACGATTCAACCGCTTGCGGAAATTGCAAAAGTTGTTCGATGCGCGCGCGAGGAGAGAAAGCAAGCTGGCAATGTTTTGCCCATACATTTTCATTCGGACGCGGCGCAAGCGGCGGGAGCCTTGGATCTTGATGTGCAAAAACTGGGCGTGGACCTCTTTGTGATCTCAAGTTCGAAAATATATGGCCCGCGGGGAGTGGCGGCACTTTTTATCCGTCGCGGGGTGCGGATTTCGCCGGTAGTTTATGGCGGTATGCAGGAAGGGAATCTGCGATCGGGAACCGAGAATGTTCCGGTGATTGTGGGATTTGCTAAAGCGCTGGAAATTGCCGAGAGGATGAAGGGGTCAGAGAACGCGCGCCTTCTTGAACTACGGGATTATTTTATCAAGCGCCTGACAACCGAAATCCCCAAAACAATTTTAAACGGCCATCCGATAGATCGCCTGCCGAATAATGTGAACGCCACATTTTTGGATATCGAAGGCGAAGCGGCGGTCTTGTATCTCGACGCCGAGGGGATTGCGATCTCCACCGGCTCGGCTTGCACCTCAACCACACTTGATCCGTCGCATGTCATCATTGCTCTTGGCAGGCCATACGAGCACGCGCATGGTTCTTTGCGCTTTACGCTCGGCCGCTCGACGACAAAAGACGATCTTGACTATGTGATGCAAGTTTTGCCGCGGGTTGTGGCGCGTCTGCGTCAAATCTCGCCAGTCAATATGGAAGTTGGGCAGGATCACATTTCGCACCCCGAGGCGTTTGCCGGCCAGGGGGCTAAGGTTAAGGCAAGAGGAAAAACTTATAAATAATCATAGTAAAAAATTATGGACAATCTCGGAGCTCCAGCCAGAGAGCCAGTCGATGTCGTAAACCAGCATACGGGCGAGAGGTGGTATTACTCCGATATTGTAAAGGAGCATTTTTTCAATCCGCGGAATTTGCTTTTGGATGATCCGAAAGACGGCGAATTCAACGCCTCGGGGATTGTGGGTTCGCCCGCGTGTGGGGACGTCATGCGGATTTGGATGAAGATTGATCCGGATACGGAGCGCGTGAAAGATTTGAAATGGCGTACGTTTGGCTGCGGGAGTGCGATTGCCGCGACCTCGATGTTTTCGGTGATGGTAACAGAGGACGGCGG
>CAYRYI010000091.1:0-2460 GCA_964428455.1 uncultured Candidatus Saccharibacteria bacterium | reverse complement strand
AACGATACAATCGATAATCCGCCGGATTCTCAAAATCCGGCGCGTGCGCGGCTTTCAGGTACCATTTTTCCTCCATAGAAAGCTACCTTGAAATAGCAAGTAAATATGCGCTGGAATCTAAAATGTTGTTGAACCAAGCGAAAAATAAATCTGCCTCTTTTATCTTTCTCTTTTTTCCGTCAAAAGGATCATTGTAGGAGTAAATCCCATTTTTATATTCGGTAACCACTATATAGTGACCTTCTTTTGTTGAAAGTTTTTCGTTGTAAAGTAAAGAGCTCCGTACCGCAAGAATAACTGGCACTTTTTTACCGATGAGCTTATTAATATCAATGAGATTCGGTAATTTTATTATCGCCTCTTTTTTTAGTTTTTTGTCGTAGGATAGTAGTTTTGTTTTAAAGCCAGTATTTTCAGCAAACTTAGCAAGTTTGATCATACGTGAGCCGTACTTCTTTAGCCCACCAATTTCTTTGATAATCTCTTGTTGTGAATAATTTTTCCCATAGTAAGCGAAGACCATACTTAGTACGGCGGGGCCACAAGCAAGCTTGTTAATTTGTTTAAATTGAGGGATTTTCATTTGGTGCGCGCGCTTGGATTCGAACCAAGGACCCGCCGTGTATAAGACGGCTGCTCTGACCGGGCTGAGCTACGCGCGCAAGTTCCCTGGATTATGCATACTAAAATCTGTGACTTCCGTCCACTTGTCCTAAGCTCTAAGTTCTAGTCTCTAAGCTCTCGTTAAGCTGCCGCCACCAGCGCGTTAAACTCCTCCTGTTCTATAGTCTCCTGTTCAATGAGTTTCTTGGCGAGCCGGTCGAGTATGACGCGGCGCTTCACAATAATTTCACGCGCACGCTTAAGCGCCGACTCCAGTAAATGTTTTGCTTCGTTATCAATCAACTGGGCGGTGGCCTCGGAATAATTTTTTGCCGCGGAGAGTTCCTTCCCCAAAAATATCAGCTCCTGTGATTCGCCGAAGGCCATGGGGCCGATTTTATCCGACATGCCGTATTTGGTAAGCATGGCGCGCGCGAGATCCGTCGCTTTTTCGAGGTCATTGTGAGGCCCCGTAGTCAGTTCTTTGAAAACCAGAAGTTCCGCGGCGTATCCGCCGAGTGCTACCGCAAGCTCTGCCAAAAAGTGCCTCTTGGAAAAGAGATGCCGATCCTCTGTTGGGAGTTTCAGCGTGTAGCCCGCTGCGCGCCCACGAGCAACAATCGTAACTTTATGCACAGGGTCGGCTTCAGGAAGCGAAGAGGCGACCAAAGCGTGCCCGGCCTCGTGATAGGCCGAGATTTCTTTTTCATGCGGCGTTAGGAGATGACTTTTCCGTTCGGGGCCGAGGAGGACTTTTTCAATGGAGTTGATCAGGTCGAGCTGGCTGATTTTTGTCCGATTGGACCGCGCCGCCAGAATCGCCGCTTCATTAACGAGATTCGAAAGATCCGCGCCGGAAAACCCGGGAGTGCGTTCGGCGATTTTTCTAAGTTGGACTTCCTCGGTAAAGTTTTTATTCAGTGAATGGATTTTTAAGATTTCTTCGCGGTCGTTGATGTCGGGAAGATCCAGCACTACGCGACGGTCAAATCGGCCGGGGCGAAGCAGCGCCGGGTCCAAAACGTCGGGGCGGTTGGTGGCCGCCATTACAATCACCGATTCATTGGTTTCGAATCCGTCCATCTCAACCAGGATTTGATTCAGAGTTTGCTCCCTTTCATCATGCCCCCCGCCGAGGCCCGATCCGCGATGGCGCCCCACGGCGTCGATTTCATCAATGAAAATAATCGCCGGAGCGGATTTTTTCACCATCTTAAAAAGATCCCGCACCCTGGCTGCCCCCACGCCGACGAACATCTCGACGAATTCAGAGCCCGAGAGATGAAAGAAAGGCACGCTCGCCTCTCCCGCCACCGCCCGCGCCAAAAGAGTTTTGCCGGTCCCGGGCGCTCCCATCAAAAGAACGCCCCTTGGGATCCGCGCGCCGATGTCAAAAAACTTCTTGGGGCTTCGCAAAAAATCAACGATTTCAACCAGCTCCTCCTTGGCTTCTTTGGCGCCGGCCACATCCTTGAAAAGCACGCGCTCCTTCAGGTTGTCTGGTTGGATTATGCGAGCGCGCGACTGGCCGAAGGTAAAAGCCTGCATCCCGCCCTGCTTTAACTGCCGCGCCGAAAACCAGATGAAAAACGCAATGAGAAGTACGGGGCCCGCGATAGGCAGAATCACTCCCAGCCAGATATTGAGAGCGCTGGTTCCTTCGACATCCAGTTTCACTGCTTTTAATTTTTCCGGATCGACTCCGTAATTGCGGAACGTTTCCGTGATCCCCGCTTCGGATTCCTTGTGCGAGGTTTCCACGCCGCCGTCTTTTAACACGGCCTCAATGTCGTTATCTTGCACGGTGATTTTTTCAATTTTGCCGTCGTTAATCTGCAGGACAAGCTCCGAGAGCGA
>CAYRYI010000090.1:0-2470 GCA_964428455.1 uncultured Candidatus Saccharibacteria bacterium | reverse complement strand
ATCCTAATTCTTAATTTCTAATTTCTAAACAAATTCTAAATTCAAAACTCAAATCATCAAATGTTTAGGATTTAGAGTTTAGTGCTTAGAATTTAAAACTGTTATGGCTAAACAAATTCTATTCCACGAGAAAGCCCGCGAATCATTAAAAAGAGGAGTTGATATGCTGGCGAACGCCGTGAAGGTGACATTGGGTCCCAAGGGACGAAATGTCGTCCTTGATAAGGGTTATGGCACGCCGACGATCACGAATGACGGCGTTACTATTGCCAAAGACATTGAGCTTGAAGATAAGTTTGAGAATCTAGGGGCGCAGCTGATGAAGCAGGCGGCCGAGAGGACCAATGACGCCGCAGGGGATGGCACGACCACGGCCACGATTCTCGCCCAAATTATGGTGGGAGAGGGAATGCGGTTTGTGAAGGAAGGAATCAACCCGATGGGTGTGCGTACTGGTATTGAGTTCGCTTCAAGAAAAGTCAGTGAGGCGCTGGCGGAGATGGCAAAGCCCGTGAAGTCAACCGAGGAGATCGCGCAGGTGGCGACCATTTCGGCCGAATCGAGCGAGCTCGGCAAAATAATTGCCGAGGCCATCCATAAAGTCGGCAAGGACGGCGCGATTACCGTTGAGGAGTCGCAGGGCACCGGCATCGAAAAGGAGATTGTCGAGGGGCTCCAATTCGACCGCGGGTATGTTTCGCCTTATATGGTGACGAACGCCGAAAGAATGGAGGCGGTGATGGAGGGCGCGCCAATTTTGATTACGGACAAGAAAATCTCTTCGATCCACGACATTCTGCCGCTCTTGGAAAAACTGGCAAAAGCGGGAAAGAAGGAGCTTGTGATCATAGCAGACGACGTGGATGGCGAGGCGCTGGCAACGCTTGTGGTCAACAAGCTCCGCGGTGCTTTCCATGCGCTAGCGTTGAAAGCTCCCGGGTTTGGCGATCGCAGGAAGGAGATGCTGGAAGATATCGCGGTAGTTACCGGAGGCACCGTCGTTTCGGAGGATCTCGGCATTAAATTTGAAAGCGTCGAACTCTCGATGCTGGGATCGGCCCGGCGCGTGGTGGCCTCAAAAGATAACACCACTATCGTGGGCGGTAAGGGGAAAAAGCAGGAGATCGAAAAGCGCGTGAAGCAGATCAGAAATCAGATCGAGGAGACCAAATCGGAATTTGACCGCGAGAAGCTCGAGGAGCGGCTTGCCAAACTCTCGGGCGGCGTGGCGGTGCTTAAGATCGGCGCAGCCACAGAGTCGGAGATGAAGTATCTTAAATTGAAAGTCGAGGACGCGGTGAACGCTACCAAAGCGGCAGTGGCGGAGGGAATTGTTGCCGGTGGGGGATCGGCGCTCATAAAAGCCGGCATGCATGCGCTCTCGAAAAAGGCCGGAGTGTCACCCGATAAAGCGGTAACGCAGTCGCCGGCGGAACTTGAGGCTGGATATAGGATCGTGCGAACCGCGCTCGAAGAGCCTCTGCGCCAAATTATCAGGAATACCGGCCGAACCGATGAAAATGAGATTGTGGCTGGAATCATCTCAAAATTTGAAACCAACCCCAACTCCAATATAGGATATGATGCGGTCACTGGCGGAGTAGTTGCCGATATGGTGAAGGCCGGGATTATTGATCCGGTGAAGGTGGCTCGTTCGGCGCTTACCAACGCTGCATCAGCGGCCGCGATGCTGCTCACTACCGAGGTTGCTGTTACGGATATCCCTAAAAAAGATGAGCACCCCATGCCCGGCGGTGGCATGGGGATGCCGGAGTACTAGGCTATGGGCGATTGACAAAGAAACCCCGAGACGTCGGGGGTTTCTTTTTTGCAATTTAGAAACCAAAAGAGTATGATTAAGACACTATGACGATTACTTACATTATTTTAGGCGCAATCGCTATCCTGGTTGTCTGGCTTATCTGGGCCTACAACAGTTTAGTTTTAGCGCGAAACCGGTCCGATGAATCGTGGTCGGATATTAACGTTCAATTAAAGCGCAGGCACGATCTGATCCCCAATGTGGTGGAAACGGTGAAGGGTTACGCCGCGCATGAGAAGGGAGTATTTGAGAGCGTGACTAATGCTCGTTCGCGCGCCATGGGCGCCAAGGATCCCAAGTCGCTGGGCGAGGCGGAAAACGCTCTTACCAATACTTTAAAGACGCTTTTTGCCGTGGCGGAAGCTTACCCCGACCTTAAGGCCAACGCGAATTTTTTGGATCTTCAGCGTGAACTGGCTGACACCGAAAATAAAATTCAGGCGGCGCGCCGGTTTTATAATTCAAATGTGCTGGTCTTGAACACAAAGATTGATTCCTTCCCGACAAATATAGTCGCTGGGGCTTTCAGTTTTGGCAAGAAAGACTTTTTTGAGATTGAAGAGGTAGAAAAAGCGCTGCCGCAGGTTAAGTTCTAAGAATTGTGCGTAAAAAGCCGCGCGATGACTCGGTATTAACAGTTTGCTTGTC
>CAYRYI010000089.1:0-2540 GCA_964428455.1 uncultured Candidatus Saccharibacteria bacterium | reverse complement strand
CTGATTTGCGCCACGGTTACGCCGGTATTGAAACTTGTGCTTTTGCGATAGCCCATCCACCCCATGATCGCCATAAGAATTATGGGATTCCCCACCAAAACCAAAAGAGAAAAGATAACAACGGGATAAGCCATGCCGCTTAAATCGCCGATGACAAGCTGCGAACCGAGCAGAATAAAGAAAATTACAATGAAAAAATCGCGGAGCGGCGAGAGCCGCGCGCTGATTTCGCGCCGCGACGGCAAATTGGAAAGCGTGACACCGGCAATCAGCGCCCCGCCCTCAAGCGGAAACCCCAACTGCAAGAAAAGCGCCGCAATCCCCATGCCCCAGGCGTTAGCGAATAAAAACAAAAGCTCCTGCGACCTGCTAAAGAATAAATGCAGCCGCGGCAGAAGATAATGCGAAACCACCAAGAGCACCGCCGTGACTAAAACGCCTTGCAACGCAACGAGAGCTACCGTATCCCACGAAGCCTGGCGGCGCGAAACCAGAGGAAGAATAAAAATAAGCCCAACCGCTATCAGATCCTGTACCAAAAGAAATCCGATGGAAATTTTCGCATAGAGATTATCTAGATCGCCTTTGTCGGAAATAAGCTTTAGTATGATGATGGTGCTGCTGAAAGAAAGCGCCACCGCGATATAAAGAGAAGTAAGCGGCGGAAAACCGAGCCAAATACTAATCCAATAACCCGCGAGCGAGGTAATCGCCACTTGCCCAATGCCGGTGAGCACCGCAACCCGGCCGATCTCCTTAATTACTTTGGGACTCAATGAAAGACCGACGATAAAAAGCAGAAAGGCGATTCCGAGCTGGCTGAAGAGGCGAAGCGTTTCGGCTGAACGGATAATGTCAAAAACAAACGGACCGACGACAAGTCCGGTTAAAATATGCCCGATAATCAGGGGCTGGCGAAGAGCCCGCATGGCAAGCGCCATTAGGGCTGCGATCGCGACCAAAATACCTACCTCGGCGAATACGTACATAACACGTGAGATTACTATTCAAGTATAGCGCAGTATGGCCGCATCCTCTACACGGTATTTGTTCGCAGATCTTAATACATTACAATACTACGCTACCTGCCTGCCGGCAGGCAGGTAGCGTAGTATTGTATTAGATGAAATTATTGTTTCGGACAAAAACATACGCTCCCCGGCGCCCGCTGGAGAGCGTATGTCGGCTAAAGAGACAACAATAAGATTATTCCACAATCACTACCGCCTTCATGTTCGGATGCGGCGCACAGTGATAAGGAAACGTCCCCGCCTCGTCGAACACATGCTCGTACGACTCCCCCGCCGCAAGCAGCGGACCCTCGAAAGTTCCAGCGTCGCTCACCGCATTGTGACGCACGGAATCCTTGTTCGTCCAAACCACTTTGGTTCCGACTTTCACGCGCAGTTCTTTCGGTCCAAAAGCGAAATTTTGAATCGTAACTTCAGCAACCGATGCCTTTGCCGCCTCGGCTCCGGCGGCGGCTCCTGCCGAACTTGAGGCTGTGCCGCCTATCCCAGGCGCCGCCGCGCCGCTGCCCGAGGCCGGACCTATACAAATCCATCTTCCGTTACGGCATTGAGGAATCTGCGGCGAAGGGCACGCGGGAGCAACGTCTCCCGAACAGGCCGCTTCTTGTCTTGCGCTTGCGCCGTTATCCGCATCCTTAGTGGCGCTTTCTATTTTCTGGTCTATGGCCAGCCGGGCAACCAATAAATAATAAACGCCGCCCCCGGCAATGGCGAGCGCTGCGATTGCCAAAATGATTCCGACTAATCCAAAACCGGTCCCTGATCGAAAATACTTCATAGGCAGATCGTTAAAGCTTACATGATAATTCATTGATTATAGAACCGCCTCGGTTATTTTAAAAGTATGCTCCGGATTTATACCAACGGACTGGCTTATAAAAAGAAAGGGGGCGGCGCCTAATGGCGCCGCCCTCGGTACTGCAAGAGCTAGAACTATTTCACGATCACGAGCGTTCCGCTGCGGGTGCTCATGGTGTAGGCGTAGGTGGACTCACCCCGGGCGTAGTCCCCTTCCGCGTCCCAGACCGCGCCATCTGCCTCAGCGAACCGCTGGGTCCCGACGGAGTGATTGCGAACCATGAACCCGGGAGTTCGGTCCCGATACTGGCTTACCCCGTGATACGCAGCGCCAGTGCCAGCCCAGGCGATCTCGACTTCCACGGTCCCCCAGTGACCGAGCGTCACGTGATGCACCGGGATCGTTGCTCGAAGTGAAGCGCTGGACAAGTTCTTCGCGACCGTGAACTCGTTCGGCGTGAGCTCGGTCGAACCATAGATCTCGCGAATGATCCCGCTGGCGCACTGGTCATGGTCATAGATGCTGACATAGACCCACGAGGTTGGGTACTTCACCTTCCCAACCGCGTTGACTGCGTCCATCGCGAATACATATGTTTCCGTGACGACGCAGCCGGTGACATCGGGCCGGCTGAAGTTCGCGGTTGCCGTCGTCCCGCTATAGCCACTTTGACTGAATAATTTGGTTGATGGGGTTTTGAGCGCGGCCTC
>CAYRYI010000088.1:0-2584 GCA_964428455.1 uncultured Candidatus Saccharibacteria bacterium | reverse complement strand
ATTTCTCCCACACGCTTTCCAAGCGTGCGCCTTAAGCCACTCGGCCAACCCTCCGTCATAAGCATGATTGCAGTTTATATCTGAAGTTCTATCATCTCCAGCATTGAATCAGCCGCATCGTAGATAAAAACGCCGGAAGCCAAATAACTCTTGTCGCATAAATTGGCGATATAAATGCCACTTAACGGATAGCGCGGTCTTTTAGGGCCTTTATGCGCTCCTCTATGGGCGGATGTGTCGAGAAAATTTTAACCAGCCACGGGGTTTTGTCTTGGTTTCGGTCGGCGCCAAAGGGATTATGCAGAAAAAGGTGCGCCGTGGCATTGGTCGCGGTTCGAAGCGGCTGGCTGTAAGCGGAAATTTTATTTAACGCCGATGCCAGCCCATCGGGATAGCGCGTGAGCAATGCCCCCGAAGCATCGGCCAGAAACTCGCGCCGGCGCGAGATCGCAAGCTGTATCAGCGACGCAATTATGGGCGCGAGTATCGCAAGCAGAATGCCCAAAATAATCAAAATGCCTCCCGCGCGGCCGTCACGATTATTCCCGCCGATCCTGGCGAAGCGCGAAGAGCGCAGGAACATATCGGATAAAATTGCGATAAACCCGACCAAGACTACGGCCACAGTTGAAACCAGCATATCGCGATTGCCGATATGCGAAAGCTCATGAGCCAAGACTCCCTCCAACTCGGACCGATCGAGTGCCCCCAAGAGCCCCGTGGTCACGACCACAACCGCATGCTTCGGATCGCGCCCCGTAGCAAAGGCGTTTGGCGATGGGTCTTCCATTATATAAAACTTAGGCATGGGGAGACCCGCGGTTATCGTTAGATTCTCGAGCACACGGTAAAGCTCGGAATTTTCTTTAAAGTCCACAATCTTGGCGCGATGCAGAGCCAAAACAATTTTATCGGAGAACCAATAACTCGCAACGTTCATTACAATGCTGAAAAAAACCGCAAAATAAAGAATCCCCGGATTGGCGTAAATTTGGGCGAAGACCCAGCCAATCGCGATTACAATTCCGAAAAAAAGACTCATCAGAATCCAGGTTTTTCGGATGTTTTTCGATTGTTCCGTGTAGAGCGTAGTCGGCATAAGAAACGGGGAGTATTATAACAAGCCGATACTCATCGGGCAACTTGGGCTTCGCGCGAAATCTTAGTCCAATCAATTATTGAAGCATCCTCACGTGAAAATACTCCGTAGAAAATCGCTGCCAGCAATACGACTAAAAGCATGGTAAGAGCCAATTTATTCATATTTTGATGATGTTATTGTTTGACCAGAATGCTCCATAGCCCCGCCTGCCGGCAGATAGGTCCGCTACACGGAGCTCCATCTTCATTGAATCTCCATCGGCAGTTTCACCATATCGGCGTGGCTGCCGTCACGGGGCGAATATTGGAATACCCGTAGCTCTACCGCCTTCGGCAAATTGCCGAAGGGCCCTGCCGTTACACGAAACGACCCAAAGATCTGTCCTTCTCGCTTCATGGCAAGCGCCGTTGTCCTCCATAATATCTTCTCGTTTTCATCAATAACGACAATCTCGACCGAATCATCGTATGGTTTCGCCATCCCGTATATAACAACTGTCTCGCCGCCTTTAACGCGAATGGGCGCTTCCGGTTCAATTACTAAAATCCGCTCCGAGGCGTTGCGCAAAACAAACGTTTCCAAAACCGCGTCCACGGCGCGCATACAAGCGGCAAGTTTTGTCGCGGAAAGCGGCCTGGCGTAATATACTTGAAAGACATAGGCTCCGAATGCCCCTGAATTGGCTAAGCCGTATTTCAATCCGGCATCTTCTAAGAACAACGTCCGGTGCGCCGGAAGCTCGCTTTCTTGGTAACGGATGTCACGAAACACATTGCCGCCGATTTTGCGCTCAAGCTCGGTTTTCTCCCAAGTATCCCCGATTGTGGCGTCACCCGCCCCCGCCGCCAGGCGGCAATCGGAAACGGACAAAAGCTGCAACTCGTTCGGCGACTTTCCGACAGCCCAATCTTTCACATTGTAGCGAAGCGAAAAGTATTGGTAGCGAAGCAACGGCGCCCGAACAACCATTATACCGTTATATGCGTAAGCGGTTTTTACCGTAACCAGAGACGGGATCAGGACGTTATCTTTTTCGCCGCGGATCCCGGCGGCCGAAATCGGCATCCCGGCCGAGACGTCCTGATAAAAAAGCCCCTCCCCGTCTTCATTGGTGATGGCGGAAGCGCCCGTCAAAGAGACAAGCACCTCGGTTCCGTCTTCCTTCTCCACCACAATCACCTTGCCGGAAGGAAGCAACGCCGAAACCACGCCGCGGATAGTCCCCGGGTCGCCAGCGCCCCCCAACCCGCCGTTATTGGGACGTGTAAAAGACTCCTTCAAGAGCGTAACGCCCGCGACAAAAACGCCCACCAAGATCAGTATGAATAAAAGTCTCTTGCCCTCCATGATTTATCACATCTGCCGAGTCAGCCAAAACCGCACTCGCTTAAGTCGATAGCGGCTTTTATTCTACCCCTCGACTCTGCTCGGGACAAGCTGCTTGAAATAGAGCTCGCTTTCTCGAACGGAGCATCTTTTATT
>CAYRYI010000087.1:0-2594 GCA_964428455.1 uncultured Candidatus Saccharibacteria bacterium | reverse complement strand
TCGGGACAAGCTGCTTGAAATAGAGCTCGCTTTCTCGAACGGAGCATCTTTTATTCACAACTTGTGGTGAGCTTGCTTGCCCTGAGCTTATCGAATGGGTCGAACCATGAGAATCGGCCCAAAAACGAAAGGGGGGCGGCTGCCCTCCGCAGTCAGCCCCAAAAAAGAGAGATTTCGGCGGCGAAAATTAAAAAATTGACGGAGAGCGCAATTAAGCACCAAAAGCACCACTTCCGCAAAACCCACGCCTGCAAATAGAAAAGCAGTGCGGAGAAAATAAACGCAATCGATACCAGGCCTAAAATAAAAAGAAAAACGAGCGGCGCAAACTGCGGCACCACGTAGGGGGCGAGTACGAGGCAGATCAGGCCAAGATAAAAAACAAGCCCGATAGTCTCGTTGCGAAAATAAAAGACAGCGCCCCACTTCGAGCCCAGCACCGTTTCGCAGCGACTCCGTGAGAAACGGCCGAAAAGCTTAGGATACTGGCGCGCGCAGGCAATATAAAAGGCATCGAGCGCCCCCAGTGCCGCAAGCCATATCATAATTATCTGCCAGCTCAACATAAATCCCGTTACATCCTCACTAAAGTACGGAGTTTTTTCATTAATCTTTTTGCGACTTTCCAATTCATCACGTTAGAAATGGAATTTCTAATGGGGTTCATCTCCTGCCAATACAAAAGGGTTTCTCGGATGTAACGGGATAAAAATTCGAGGCAAAGAAAACCGGCCCCCGACACGCCGGAAAAACAGGCCCGCTTAAGAATTGTGGGTGCTCGAGCGTTCCTGCCAACGCCTCCAAAGCATATCAAGTCCCCAGACTACCAAAAGCAGAGGCCAAAGTTTGGCGAACGTCAGCGCGGGCAATACACCGAAGTTTTCCATCAAAAGGCCGAGCCCGGCGAGAATCAAAAGGGCAGGCCATAAAAGATGCCGCCGTTTGAACTTACGATACTGTTCTGAAAGATGCTCCGTATCCATACGCATTTCATTCTACGGCAGGATTCAAACAGTGGCAAGTTTTATCTGGTTACATTTCCGCGCGGCGGAGTGCTCTCTGAAGATGTAACGTGGTTTATCATATATCCAAAAAAGCGGCCCGTACCGATCATCGGTACGGGCCGACGCCCAATAACACTTCGGTCAATCCACCAGGACGAGTTTTCCTTGGGCATCAAGGAGCCCCAACCGAGAAAACGCCCGGATGATCGGCCACGCCGGGTCGAACTCGCCCGCCGCCATGCTGAACTTGGGACTTACGGGATGGGCGTGATGATTGTTGTGGAGAGATTCGCCTCCCGTAAACCAGGCGAGAACCGGCAAGTTATACGCGGTGTTTGGGAAGTTCTGCGCTCCGCGCCAATGACCAAGTCCGTTGATGAGCGGCGCGAGAACGAACACATAAAGAACAGCGTGCAGAATCGCAATCAGAATCCCGGATTGCCAGCCGAAGCAGAGGACCAAGAGGCCGGCGCCAATGCCGGGTCCCGCCCAGCCATAGGAGAAAAGAAACCGGTCCCAGCGATCCTCTGGGATATCCGGAGCGAACTTCGCGACTGTTTCGGGGCGCTTTGCCTCGCGGAAATAGTAGAACACGTTGAAAAGCTGAACCCGCCAGAACCCAAGAAGCTTGGGACTATGCGGGTCACCCTCGCGATCGGTGAAGGCGTGATGCTTGCGGTGCACAGCCACCCATTGCTGCCGATCCTGCCCCGTGAGAAGCCAAAGCGCCGCACGAAACATGAACTCGAGTCCCGGACGCAGAGACACCGCCCGATGCGTCAGCCCCCGATGCAGATAGATGGTGGTGGCAAAAACCGCCGCCTGCGTTAAGAGAAACGCCGCCGCCAAAACGACCAGCGATGATGCGAGCATCTTAAGTCTCCCCCTTTGTGTGAGCTGTTATTGGATGCAAGAAAAATAGACTTAACAAAGAACCGATCAACTGCCCGCCCAGTATAGCACAAGGGAATTGGCGCCGGCGCGACTAACGGAATTGAAGCGACTCGACAACGGCATTGTAAACAGCGTATGAGCTTGCCTCCGACGGCCGAGACTCGCGATAATCCGCCGAAAAAAGACGTCCCGCCCGGTCAAGTATAGTAAAGACAAAAAACGTTTCGGGCGGCTCGCCAAGCTCCGGCCTCAAGTTCCCGGAGAGCCTCATGCCGCTAAGCCCTCCGATGCTGAATTCTTTTTTGTCGCCGCCGAGCACATTCTGCCGCATCTCGGCCACCGACTCCTCGTAGGGCATATCTCCGCTCGCGTCTATACTGATAGGCGCCTCGCCGTCGCTCGTATTTTCGTTTGGCTTAAGAATTACAATACCCCCACCCATCTCTTTAAGAATCCACGAAGCCGGATAACTGAAAGAGAAACCGAACTCCATCGAAGAGTACTCGCGCCTTCCGGCGGCCGAAGGCAAACCGGCTGCTTCTTTATTATCCGTAGCACCCGGAACGAAATAATCCTTGTCGGATAAAAAGCGATAGGCGAAAAATCCGAGAGCGGCGATGGCTAAAATCCAAAAAAGTTTTTTCATAACGCCGTTGAATTATTTTTGTTCTCTCAATTTTTCGAGTGTAGCTCGAA
>CAYRYI010000086.1:0-2666 GCA_964428455.1 uncultured Candidatus Saccharibacteria bacterium | reverse complement strand
ACGATAACGCTTTATTCTCGAAAAAATTAACGGTTGAAAGTATAAATTGGATTTCAGGCGAAACTCCGATTTTCCCATTTCGCTGTGAGGCGCGGATACGCTATAGGCAGCCGCTGCAACGGGCTAGTATCAGGTATCAGGTATCAGGTATCAAGGGTGAGGGTCGGTCCAAAACACTTAATACTGAATACTTAATACGATTTTCCGAGCCGCAGCGCGCGGTGACGCCGGGGCAGTCAATAGTTTTTTATAATGATGGCAAAATGCTGGGAGGGGGCATCATTGCTTGATATTTTGACTCATCCACACCTTTTCCACCAGTAGTTCAGTGTGGTGCTTGACGGATTTTAATGCACGCGCTAATCTCTTTCTACGTTGTAGTTCTTCCAACGCCGGAGTCCGCCAGGGTGTAAAAGCCCGGGCGAGACAAGGCAGAGTGCAGTTGCCGAAGTTGAAGATGGCAAACGCTGATCGGGGTCGAACCCTTGTCGGCGCGAACCATAACCATACGGGGAAATGTCGTGCAGGTTTGCCTGACCTGCAAGGCTAAAAACACCCCTAACGCACTAGGAATGGTTAGCCGCCAAGATGGTGGCCACCGTCAAGACGGTGGGAGTAGGCCTTTGCAAGGCTGAAACCAATAACCCAACCTAGAGGAAGCCGCGATCCCTTATAAAGGCGCCGTGCAAGTAACGGTGCCGGAAAGAGGTTTCTCCCGAAAGGAGAAAATCTCCGCAAGGAGATGGTTGCGAGAACTTCGCGAGAAATATGGTGGGAGAGAAATACCCGGGCCCAAAAACCCCGGAGCAATAATCTCCCAAACGGATTAAGCGGCGCGCATGCGTGTGCGTTGACGAGACCGACCTGTCACAAGGCAGCTGTACCTCGAAACAATCTGGCCATCGAGCCAGTGTCCGAACGGGTCCGCGCGGCGACCGCTGCACGGACCTTTTTCTATTGAGATTTTTGCGACTTCCCGCTAGAGTCCTATATATGGAAGCAGATAAGATTCGTAATAAGTTTCTTAAGTTTTTTAAGGATCGAGGACACGCCGTTGTTTCGTCTTCTTCTTTAATTCCAGACGATCCTTCGGTTTTATTGACGACCGCGGGGATGCAGCAGTTTAAGCCCTATTACACCGGCGAAGCCGATCCCATAAAAGATTTCAATTCAAAAAACACGGTTTCAATTCAAAAATCATTCCGCACCTCGGATATTGACGAGGTTGGCGACGAGACGCATCTTACGTTTTTCGAGATGCTGGGGAACTTTAGCTTTGGAGGATATTTTAAAGAGGACGCTATTAAATGGGCACACGAATTCATTACGAAAGAAATGGGGTTGGCCATTTCGTACGTTTCCATATTTAGGGGTTCTGACAGCGTGCCGAAGGATGAAGAATCGCGCGCTATTTGGCAGGGGCTTGGCATTTCCGATATTCGCGAGGAGGGTATGGCAGATGTTTTTTGGGGGCCGACCGGGTCTTCCGGCCCCTGTGGGCCGACGACGGAGATTTATTGCAAGGATGCGACTGGCCAGGACGTAGAAATCTGGAACATAGTTTTCAATCAATTTTATTTTCCCGGGCCGCGCGAAGAGCTCCTCTCCGGTGCGTCGGGCAAAAAGCTAGAACCGCTCAAGATACCGGGGGTGGATACGGGTATGGGGCTTGAGCGGCTCGCCATGATTTCGCAGGGGAAGAAAAATATTTTTGAGACGGATTTATTCGCGCCGCTTGTTGGATTTTTGCCTAAACCTCTTGGCGAGGAGAAAAAGAGGATAGCGGCCGACCATCTCCGTGGTACGACTTTTCTCTTGGCTGACGGCGTTAGACCATCCAATAAGGGCGCGGGGTATATTTTGAGACGGCTTATGCGCCGCGCTTTTGCGTATGAACATATCTTTAAAATTCCTTCCCTTGCCCTAGACGCTATGGCGCATGGCATTATCCATCAATACGGCGAGTTTTATCCCGAACTCGTGCGCGGATCGCAATCGATCATGGCCGAAATTACCGCCGAGCGAAGCAGATTCAGTAAAACTCTTGATCGGGGATTGCGCGAGTTAGAAAAAATGAATTCAGTTGGCGCGGTTGGAGCTTTTAAATTGTACGAAACTTTCGGTTTGCCGTATGAAATTATTAAAGAAGTCGCGGATTCGCGCGCGATGAATTTATCGCGCGAAGATTTTGATAAAGAGTTTGAACGCCACCAAGCAATCTCCCGTGCGGGGGTTGAGAAAAAATTCGGCGGGCATGGGCTTATATTAGATACCGGAGAGTTGAAGGCTGGGAGTGAGGAAGAATTGAAGATCGTTACGCGCTTGCACACCGCCACGCATTTATTAAACGCGGCGTTGCACAAAGTATTGGGGGATGCCGTGGAGCAGCGCGGTTCAGACATTACGGCCGAGCGGACACGCTTCGATTTTCTTTTCCCGCGCAAACTTACACCGGAAGAGATCAAAAAAATTGAAGATTTAGTCAACTATGCCGTAAGCAAAAATTTTACCGTTTCTGTTGATGAATTGCGGCTTGAGGGGGCTAAAACATCGGGCGCTTTCTTCTTTTATAAGGGGCACTATCCCGAGCGCGTGAAAGTTTATACGATTGGGGATGCGGACGAGGTTTTTTCAAAGGAGCTTTGCGGCGGGCCGCATATTTTGAG
>CAYRYI010000085.1:0-2759 GCA_964428455.1 uncultured Candidatus Saccharibacteria bacterium | reverse complement strand
ATTTTTTGGCAAGCGAAACCACAAGCCGCAAGTTGGCTTGGGTCAGTTTTTTCTTAGCCTCCTCGTCTCCTTGCTCGATGCGGCGCGCTAACTCTTTCTCCTCGTCTCCTGTAAGCAGGGAGATTCTTCCAATCTCGCGCAGGTACATCTGCACCGAATCCGAAGAAAGATGCTCCAGATCAACCTCCTCCTCGCGCCGCTTTCTCTTGCCTTTACCTTTGGAAGGCGCCGCGTCCTCCTCGACCACATCCAAAAACTCGCGCGTCTCAAGAACTTCCACGCGCGCGTCCTCGAACTTCTGATACAAAGATTCCAAAAGCTCGATATCGGTTTCAATCGTGGGGAATTCCTGCATTATCTCGGCGTACGTCACAAACCCGCGGTCGCGTCCTTTCTTGATAAGTCCTTCTATTTTAGCCTCGGCCTCTCTCTGCCTCGCGGCGCGTTTTGAAACTTTCCCCGTCGCGGCTTTGCCGCGAGCGATCTTCTTCTTTTTCGACGAAGCCTTGCGCCGAACTTTCTGCCGCCGCGCTCTGCTAACGGTTTTCGCGCGGCGTGATTTCGGCTCGCGCTTTTTTGACGATCTCCTTGATTTCATGAGTCTGCAAACTTAAGTTAATATCCCGCCGGAAGCTTTCTCTTTATTCTAAAGCTTCCCCAGAAGGTCTGCCGCCAGTTTGAATTCATTCAAAAGCTCCTGCAAACGCGAAAAATCGGATACTTTTTCGGCCTCGCCGATAGACTCCGCCAAAATAACCAAACGCTCCTTCACCCGCTCGCGCTCCACCTCGCGAATGCAAGCGGCGATCTCGGCGCGCGCGTCTTTAACATCCTGGAAAAGCGCTTCGACTTCGAATATCAAGCGATCCGCATACCCGCGCCATTCCTCCGGCACGCGGGCCAGCATGGCCGCCACGTCGTCAGTAAGAGCCGCCCCGTCCGCCAACGCCTCAAAAATCTCCCCGTGCGGATTGATGGCAAAAAGAAGCGCCCGGTCATGCCCGGACAAAAGCTCGCGTGCCTCCGGATAAAGAAAGTACGCCCCTAAAATCCGCTCCTCCAACTTGTGCGCCTTCAATTTCGGCGCGCCTTCGGACTCTACGCCAACACTCGCGGGTTGGTCAATGGCCCTTTTATATCTCGAAAGTTCATCCCAAACCGCCTCTTCTTTAACACCGAGAAGCTCCGCCATTTTGGAAACCCA
Source organism: uncultured Candidatus Saccharibacteria bacterium (assembly GCA_964428455.1). Classification (GTDB taxonomy): domain Bacteria; phylum Patescibacteriota; class Minisyncoccia; order Sungbacterales; family JACQCQ01; genus JACOZA01. The sequence continues at coordinate 1,555 of CAYRYI010000085.1, read as the reverse complement.
GTGAGCTTTCTCAATTTGATTGCCGATCTTGGCGATTTCCGGCAAAAGATATCGGCTGAAATCTTTTTTCCCCTCCGGGGTTTTTAGCGAATACTTCTTAATCGCCCGTCCCAGAAAAAAATCCATAATCGAAACCGACTCATCCACGGCTTTTGTCCAGATTTCCGGATTTTCCAAAACCGCATCAGCCGGATCCTTGCCCTTGGGAATCACCGCTACCTTGCGGTTAAAATCAAGCTCGGCCGCGAGATCCAGACTGCGCTTGGTTGCCGTCTCCCCCGCCTCGTCGGCATCAAATGACGCCACCAGCGTATCGGTGAGACGCCGGAGCTGCTCCAGATGGCGCAGAGTGAGGGCTGTCCCAGAAACGGCGACGGTTTCGACAACGCCGGCTTGGTGCGACATCACCACATCCATCTGCCCCTCAACTACTACCACCCGATTTTTCTTGCGAATCGCCTCTTTGGCTTTGTCAAAAGCGAAAAGCGCCCGCGACTTGTCGTAGATCATCGTTTGAGGCGAGTTCACGTACTTCGGCTCATCGGTCTTTTTGCCGCGCTCAAATGTGCGGCCGGAAAACGCGATAACCTTCCCAGAGGCGTCGTTTATAGGGAACATGACGCGGTTGCGAAACCGGTCATAGTATGAATCTGCCCGCTTCTCACTCCTGATCCCAAGGCCCGAAGCGACAAACTCATCGGCGCCAAATCCCTTGGCGCGTAAAAAGTTCCAGAGGGAATCCCACGAATCCAGAGCATACCCGATGCGAAATAATGCAATCGTTTCATCCGTCAAGCCGCGGCGCTTAAGATAATCATGAACCGCCGGATTTTTGGCGAGCTGCGATTGGAAAAACCTTGCCGCCTCTTCAGAAACAGCATGCATCCGCTCGCGCTCGGTGCGCAGTTTCGGGTCTTCGCGCTTTAACTCAACGCCCGCGCGCTCCGCCAACTGTTTCAGCGCGTCGCGAAATTCAAGATTCTCCATCTCCATCACGAACTTGAAAATGTCGCCACCACGGGAACATCCAAAACAATGCCAGGTCTGTCGCGTCGGCGAGACGATAAAAGACGGCGTCTTTTCCTGATGGAACGGACAAAGCCCTTTCCAATTAACGCCGGCTTTGGCGAGCCGCACATATTGCTGGACAAACGGCACAATATCCAGCCGCGATTTGATTTCCTGGATCACTGGATCAGACATGTTGCGATAATTATTGACCTATTAATTCAAATTTTCAACGCCATCTTATGTCTATCGCTTCGGCAGTTTTTTGGTGTTTTTCTTGAACCATTCCGCAATAGCATCAAGCTTCAATCTCTTCATAATGATTGAAACGGCAAAATGTTCCACCTCTCCATCTAGAACGGCGATGCTATAACCGTTCAACTGCAGAAATACGTCCGCGGCTATCATCGCCGTCCGTTTATTGCCGTCAATAAATGGGTGCGAGAAAATAATGCTACGTGCGTAAACCGCCGCTTTGACGAAAACAGATTGATAAAGCTCCTTGCCGAAAGCGCGCTGTTTCGGCAAATCTTCAAGTAGAAGTAAA
>CAYRYI010000084.1:0-2839 GCA_964428455.1 uncultured Candidatus Saccharibacteria bacterium | reverse complement strand
CTCGAGAAACGAGTTCCTGCTCCATTTGAGCATCACCTCTCTTTTTATTACGTTGAAGTTTTAAAGAGTGAGCGCGCCGCAGAGATTCTCTGCGGCGCGCTCTAGCCGAAGCCGTGTGCGGTCTTCCACATGCGAGGGGTGCAGGGGGCGAGCATGGAGCCCCCGCCCAGGCGAGGTGAGGAGGCGTGGAGGGGCTGGCCCCTCCACCTCGGCTGCGCCCGGTACGCCCGCGAGCTGCCGGAAACCGGCAGCCGAGAGGAGTGAGCATCAGACGATATTCCGACGCCTAAAGCGTCCGTCTTCACCCTCTTTAGGTTGGCGGCCTTCGGCTTTTCTACTAACAAAACAAGGAACCCAACTGCAATCTAACTATATTCTTAATCAATTGCAACGTTGCAGTATTAATAATTTTGTGCTCCATAAAAACATAAACCACTAAAGAAAAGAGCGTGCTCAAAAGACTTCTTTGAGCACGCCCAGCGTGCCGGGCGAAGCCGTGGCGCGCTCGAGGCGCGAGGTCTCGCCGCGGGAGGAGACGCTCACGAGTGGAGCGTCCGATGTGCCAACTGAGCTGCTGGAAACCAGCAGCCGAAAGAGGGAGCTGGACGTTCTTTAGCTAACCTTGAAGGAAAGCGTCCGTCTTCACCCGCTCTCTTCTGGTCGGCGCTACTTCTATTATTCTAAATTCCTTACATTGCGCAATATCAGCCACTAAAACTTTTTATGGTATAATAGCCCTTCATGAAATTTCGACTTAAAGCCCCCTATAAGCCAACAGGAGATCAGCCGCAGGCCATTGAAACGCTCGTGGCTAACTTGAATGCTGGCATCCGCGACCAGACGCTTTTGGGCGTTACCGGTTCCGGCAAAACTTTTACAATTGCCAACGTCATCGAGCGCGTGCAAAAACCGACGCTTGTAATTTCGCATAACAAAACTCTGGCGGCTCAACTTTATCAGGAATTCAAAGAATTTTTTCCGGAAAGCGCAGTGCATTATTTTGTCTCATATTACGACTACTACCAACCCGAGGCCTACATCCCACGTAGCGACACCTATATCGAAAAAGACGCTAAGATCAACGAAAAAATTGACGCTCTGCGCCATGCCTCAACCGCGGATCTCCTAACTAGAAAAGATGTAATCATCGTCGCCTCGGTTTCGTGCATCTACGGCATCGGCGACCCGGAAGAATACGAAAAAATGTCCGTGCCCATTGCTGTCGGCCAGACGCTCGGCGCGCGCGACCTAGTGCGGAGGCTGGTTATCCTGCAATACGCCCGAAATCCATTGGATCCAATGCAGGGAAATTTCAGAGCGCGCGAGAATGTTGTCGAAATTCATCTCCCGTCGGGCGATGAAATTGCCTCGGTGGAGTTTGAGAAAAATCGCGTTATCGCGATCCGCAAGAAATCCCGCGCCCTAGGCGCGAAAGCAAGCACCGTTGAGTCGTTCACCATTTTCCCGGCAAAGCACTTCGTGGCGCCGAAACACAAATTACTCCTAGCAGTTGAGCGCATTAAAGACGAACTAAAAATGCAGTCGGATAAATTTAAAAAAGAAGGCAAGGTGCTGGAACTTGAGCGCATCAAACAACGTACTAATTTCGACCTTGAGATGCTGAAAAATGTGGGATACGTCGCGGGGATCGAAAACTATTCGCGCCATCTTTCGTTCCGCGACGCCGGCGACCCGCCTTATACGTTGATTGACTACTTCACGAAAACGGCTGGCGGGAGAAATTTCTTAACCGTAATCGACGAATCACATGCCACGGTGCCCCAAATCCGTGGGATGTATAACGGCGATCAGGCAAGAAAGCAGACGCTGGTAAGCTACGGCTTCAGGCTTCCATCGGCGCTCGATAACCGGCCGCTTAAATTCGACGAGTTTCACGAAAAAACCGGCCAAACCCTTTATGTTTCGGCAACGCCGGCTGATTTCGAACGGAAGGTTTCGCAAGATAAAAAGAGCCTCATCCGCTATGTCGCCGAACAGGTCATTCGCCCCACGGGGCTTCTCGACCCGGAGCTCGAGGTGCGCCCCACGGAAAACCAGATTAAGGATTTAACCAGAGAACTAAAATCGCGCATCGCCAAAAACGAGCGCTCGCTCGTAATCGCCTTAACCAAGCGGCTCGCGGAAGACGTGGCGCATTATCTTTCGGAAGAGGGCTTAAAAACTACTTATCTCCATTCGGAAGTTAAAACGCTGGAACGCCCCGAGATTCTCGCCGATCTTCGCAAGGGCGACTATGACGTGCTTGTGGGAATTAATCTTTTGCGCGAGGGACTGGATCTTCCCGAAGTCTCGTTTGTCGCCATATTGGATGCCGACAAAGAAGGATTTTTGCGGAACGAGACGACGCTTTTGCAGATTATCGGGCGCGCCGCGCGCCACATTGACGGCAGGGCGATTCTTTATGCTGACCGCGTAACCGACTCCATGAAAAAAGCGCTCGACGAAACAAACCGCCGCCGGAAAATTCAGGCCGAATACAACAAGAAGCATAAAATCACGCCTACACAGATTGTAAAAGCGATCCGTGCATCCATCGCCGAAGAAGCTAAAGAGTTTGACGAACCCGTGCCTCTCTTGGAAGGTCCCAAAAAACAAATGCGCGAAGCCCTCATCCGCGAAATGAAAAAAGCCGCCAAAGCCATGAACTTCGAACTGGCCGCCCGAATCCGAGATCGGATAAAGCAGTTTGACGGCTTAGCTGCTTAATACCCCAAGACTGTATATTTGGACTCTATAAACCGAAACTTGCCCTGATCCAGCAATCCAATAGTTTCCATACAGTCGTGGAAAAGCTTCGGCAATTTTGAAATCTCATCCT
>CAYRYI010000083.1:0-2908 GCA_964428455.1 uncultured Candidatus Saccharibacteria bacterium | reverse complement strand
CTCCCTGCACTCCATAGCTATAACCCGTTCCAGCACACCGCTCCCTGCGGGGCGGGTCTGCAAGACGAAAACAGTCCCTGTTGCAACCGGGACTGTTTTCGTCTTGGTGGGCAGGGCAGGATTCGAACCTGCGTAGGCACAAGGCCGCCTGATTTACAGTCAGGTGCGATTGACCACTCCGCCACCTGCCCATTTAACTAAATCACGAATAACAAGGTCAAAATTACAAATCAAGTCGGAGCCACCTCTCGGATTTCCACCCCATTAGATGAGCCGAGCTCTATCTAGCGGGGCGGGTCGAGGACCTTCACTTTACAAAAGTGTTGCTCTACTTCACCCTCCCGCCTTTAAAGCCAGGGAGAGGAGTCGAACCCCCAACCTTCGCTTTACAAAAGCGCTGCTCTGCCATTGAGCTACCCTGGCAAAGGTGGGAGGGCAAGCTGAGCTACGTGGGCTCGGGCGACGGCGGGCAGGTCTGCCATTGGGCTACGCTAGCAAATTTTGCAGGCAAACTACACTTTGCGCTCTGCATCTGCAGCTTGAATCCTCCCCCCTTGATCTTCCCCCCGCTTTACAGACCTTAATTCTTCCCAGTACCTGGGATCAGATTCGAGCGCTTGCTTCTCTTTACGTTCCTCCGACTTCTCTTTTACATTCTGCAGTAAAGAGAATGAATACTGATCAATCTTAAAGAGAACCACGCGCAGACGGCGGATGGCTCTGGCGGAAAACGCCAGCAACGGACCCCAGTAAGCACCCCGCCTAATCCAAGAACGAATCCGCAGGACGCGGATATGCGCCCTGGACGACCCCTGGTCGAAATAATCATTTACGACTTCCCGCGGCGTTTCAAGAACCAGCGGGATTTTTCGCGTGATAATAAAGCTGATCCCCACCACGCTGGCCAAAAAAATAAATGAGAAAACAATTATCATCGTCATACTGATGGGCTTGCCGCCACGCCAAGGCGCAGTTACACTCCAAAACGAATAAATCGGCCGACCCTGATATTCTCGCCGAACTTGCCGACCGCTTCGTCAATCAAATCCTTCACGGTCTTGGCGGGATCCTTCACAAAGGGCTGGGACAGAAGCGAAATTTCCGAAAGCCGGGAGACCAGCTTACCTTCGATTATCTGGGCCGTAATTTCTTTCGGCTTACCCAGTTTCGCGACCTCTTCCTCAAACTCGCTGCGCTCTTTCGTGATAACCGCCTCCGGAATATCCTCGGTCGAGCGATATACCGGATTCATGGCAGCGATATGAAGCGCGATATCATGCGCCAGTTCGCGAAACGCCGGATTTCTCGCAACAAAATCCGTCTCCGAATGTAGCTCGACTAAAACGCCAAGCTTGCCGTTTGAGTGGACGTAAGCCTCAACAACGCCATCTTTCGTTTCGCGGGACGACTTTTTCGAAGCCATGCCGCCGAATCTTTTTTCAAGCATGGCAAGGGCTTTCTCAATATCGCCGGCGGCCTCTTCCAGGGCTTTTTTACACTCCATCACCGAAACGCCCGAGCGTTCTCGAAGTTCCTTTACGGTTTCAGATGAGATCATACTGCCTCTTCCTTTGCTTCCTTCTCTTGCGATTCCTTGTCTTGTTTTTCCTTTTCGGCTTTAGCGAGCAGGGCAGTTCGTTCCGCCTCAAGCTTGCCGGCGTCTAGCGCCGCTGCCATGCGCCCCGTCATATATTCTACCGCAAGCCGCGCGTCGTCATTCGAGGGGATCGGGTACTGGATCAATCGAGGATCGGTGTTGGTGTCGGCCAATGCGATAATCGGAATCTTTGTGCGTTTCGCTTCAGCCACGGCCGAATGATCATGCACGGCATCAATCACAACCATGGCGTCCGGCAAGCGTTTCAAAAGCCGCAGGCCGTCATAAACCTTGGCAAGCGACTGGTGCAGAATATCGATCCGCGCCCGTTCCTGCTTGGTATATTTTTCCAGGTCGCCGTTGGCTTTACGGCGTTCAATATCTTCCATCTCCGCTACGCGTCGCGAAATAACTTTGAAATTCGTCAGAAGCCCGCCAATCCAACGGGCTGTTACGAACGGCATGCCGGTGGCGGCAGCGGATGCCTCAACTGCCTTTCTTGCTGATGGCTTGGTGCCTACCCAAAGTACCATCCCGCCGCGAGCTGCCACGCCTCGCAGAAACGCCTCGGCTTTAGCCAGATACTCCGATGTCTTTACGACATCAATGATCTCAATGTTATTCCTAGTCGTAAAAATCAGCGTCCGCATCGCCGGATGGGTCTTGGATTTCACATGCCCAATATGCACCCCAGCCTTCATGAGGGCTTGGAGTTCCGCTTGGGATTCATCGGAAAGCTTCAATTCCCTGATATCTTCAGCCTGAATCATGCCTGCCTATGGTACCCGAGAATAAGCCGAATGACAAGTGTTCTCGCCTGATAGCCCGATAGACCTTTACATCGGCAACAAAACCATATAAAATACGCTGGTTATGAAAAAGGCTATCCATCCGGCATACTTCCCCCAAGCGACTATTGAGTGCGCCTGCGGCAATAAAATCAAGACAGGCTCGACCAAAGAACGAATCGAGATTGAAATTTGCGCGCATTGCCATCCCTTCTACACCGGCAAAGAAAAGATGATAGATGCCGCGGGGCGCGTGGAGAAGTTCCGCGAGAGGTTGAAGAAAAAGAAGACTCGATAGCTTTCTGGAAAACGCCAGAAATCCCCAGCGCGGATTTCGGGCTCGCCATTCTCCTCACATCCCTTCGGGAACCATGCTGTATCGTCGAATGAGCGTTTCCAGAAAAGCTATCTTCGTCCAGTAACTTCCCAAGGTAACCCTCTGGGTTTTTATTCAATTAAATATCATGGACGCCAACAATATAAAAACAGAACTAGATGAACTTTTAGCCAAACTCTCCGACCC
>CAYRYI010000082.1:0-3154 GCA_964428455.1 uncultured Candidatus Saccharibacteria bacterium | reverse complement strand
TGGGTGCCACCGCGGGATAGAGTTCGAGCTCTACACTCCCCAATTTAGCTTCAAGCGTAGCGTGAATTGCGGCCACCGGAGTGGAGGTCGCGGGTGTAATTTCTGGAGGTAACGCGGGCATGGGAATCGCTGGCATTGATTTAGAGGAAGATGGCGCTACCGTTTCTCCTTTATCGAAATAAAATAAAAACCCCACCAAAGCGACTAGGACCACAGCAGTCAAAATCCCGATGATTTTTGTATTCATATATTATGTATAACAATTTAATCAGTTTGTTGCCTAGCTAGTCTATACCAGATCATCCAATTCTTGAAGAATCTCTTCGGGTATCGGCAGGGGCCCGCGCGATTTAGAGACCCCAGGATACCTCCAGGTCGTAATTATTCTTTTGCGAACCGCAGGCCCAATGCGTTTTTCAAATGGTTCGGAAACTTTTAACTTTTGACCTTCAGCTTTCGTCTTAATAACTTGGTACATCACCCACACTTCATAGGGATGCGCTTTGGAACCAGACGACTGCATAACTGCCACTGTTCCCGGCGCAATACCTTCTTCACGCCGCTTGGGAGAGGCCAAAACGCGCCGCACCCGCCCTTCGGATAGGCCGTAATAGCGCATCTTGTCGATGACGTGATGTGTCCATTGATAGCGAGAATCATCGCGCGGGAACCTTTGAAGTGGCATATGAGAAGCCGCCTTATGACACCGCTAAAAGACGGCATATCTTAATTAAACCATAAAAACCCCATCTGGGGGGGTTATGTTCGGGCTAACCGCTTGGGGATGCTATTGGGAGAGTTCGATGCCGATATTATCAAGCTCCTGATCGAGATCATCAAAACTCATCTCCTGCAATGAAGCCTCGATGTCCGCGACCGCGCTAGAATCTTCCGCGGCTGGCTGTGTACCTTGAGATTGCTGCATAATTCCTTCGGTCGCGCGATCAAGCTCCATGTTTGTTTGCTGGTAATACCACCAAAGTCCGGCGGCAGCGGTAAGACCTACTATTATCACGATCCAAAGATAGATCGACGAGCGAGAAAGCGCCGTCGGTGTCTCGCCGGGCGTTGGAGAGGGTGCCTGCCAATTCGGCTGACCGCTTGCTCCCGTTACTGGTTGATTCATCTGATCCATAGTGAAATAAAGTTGGTTAGTGCGAGTAATAAGCTACTTTACGGAGTCGTGGTAGTCGCGGTTGAGGTTGCCGTGCCGCCGACTCCGGTCGGACGCCATTGCTTGATCTCTCGAATCACTTTCACAAGATCCGCATGCGCCTTCTTTAACGCATCGCGCACTCCTTCAACCAACCCCCTCACGTCCTCAAACGACTTCTTGGGGTCAGCGGCATTTAGCACCGTGACCAACTTGGACTTCGCCTCTTCCAGCTTGGAAACCGCGGCACTGATCGAAACCTTCGCACTTTCGAGATCGGCCCGCCACTTGGTCACATCCACGCCGCGCGCCGCAAGCTTATCCAGCCGCTCACTTATGCGGTCGGCTTCTCGGCTTAATCGATCGATCGCCTCCTCGAACCGATGAAACATTTGCTCGGCGAACTTCTCAATGCGCTTAAGCCGCTCTTCGCCTAACTTTTTCTTAATGGCTTCTCGTTTAGCCTTCAATTGCTCGGTAAAATTCTTCCGCTCCTCCTTAACCTTGTCGAGAAAATTCTTGCGTTCATCCTGCAGGCGATTTTTCAGATCCCTTACTGTACTGGTGGCATTGTTTACTTTGACTGCAGCTGCTTTGCGCGCCTGCTCTATGCGGTCTTGGAGCTCTTGGCGTTCCATACGGATGCGCTCTTCAAGCTCGCGCCGTGTGGTGGTGGCGCTGGACGAACCCGATGATCCGTCCTCGGCCAGCGCTGCTACAGGTAAAACTAGTGCTGCCGCCAGCGACCATGAACCGACGATAATTGAAATTTTTTTCATAAAAAACTATTACGCGAATATGTACTCACCTAAATCACTGCCGCTATTGTACCGCTCTTGGAGAAGTATCGCAAAAGCCGCTTGTCCACAATCGGACTATGGCCCGGAGCAATCTGTAAACCCCATTAGAAGCTTACACGGGGCATTAAACCACGTGTTCGCTAAAACCGAACGGCATTCATCCTCGCGGCAAGCCGCGAGGCATTCTGCTTCTAACGGGGTAAATCTTCTAACGGGGTGAATCGGGCAACGGTTTCCGCCCCGTTCGCCTACTAGTCAAGGCGCCTCCGATGCAAAATCGGGAGCGCTTAATCATTTATGGCAACGCACTAACGGTAGCGCAGGCTCTTCAACGTCTTACCGCGCTTCTTACGATGCTTCCTTCCGGCAATTTTTTTCTTTTTATTCATAGACTCTACCAATTATACATTACTACGACCGCTTTTTGTTTTTCCCTACGTCCCAGGGCGCCTTTTATATTTCTTTACAATAACATCCTTACATTCTCAAGTTTGTAAGAATGTTATTACTGCCCGTGACATTTCTGCTTTTTCAATAACCAACCGCACGGATTTTCTCTATTTTAAGCCGCTTTTCCATCTATGACACCGAAGAATTTACCGAAATATAGAAAATGTCATGGGGATTTTTAATCTGAAACCACATAAGCCAGAACATCGAAATTCGGGTCATAAAATTCAATCATTCCATACTCTGACCGCTTGACGGGGCGCAAATTGTCAGGGTGGTCGGATAAGTAACCTTTTTTGAAGGATTCGTAATCGGTCTCAAAGTCATTACATCCAACCTGTGGGCGTTCGGGGTCGGGCTTTCTGATACGCAAGTGGGTTATTTTATTATCCCCCACCTCAATCGGTTCATACAGCTCTACCCGCGGACCATTATTGTAGTTGTACAGCCTTCCTGTACCCTCCTGTATCCGCGTCAGCGATTCATATTCTTTCTCCGAATGCGCGAATATAGTCAGTGATTTAATTGAAAAAGCCTTGCCAACTATTTTTTCAGCTAATCGTGAGGTTTCAATAGCGACATACCGCACCGCCTCTATTAAGCCCTCTTTGTCTCGAATCTGTTTGTTCATATTCTCATGACCCATGACACTTTTTATATTTCTTACCGGAGCCGCACGGGCAGGGATCATTTCTACCCGGTTCTTTTTTGCCGGGCGTAACTTTGACAACATTGGGATTCGCCGCGCGGG
>CAYRYI010000081.1:0-3160 GCA_964428455.1 uncultured Candidatus Saccharibacteria bacterium | reverse complement strand
TTCAATATTCCCCGTCCCCTCTCGATTTTTCAGACCAGAGGTATTACGAATCTGGTTCAAAATTCCTTATTCCAATATTCTTAAGAACATTGGAATAAGGAATAGTACAGTCCTGCGCCAAGAGCGCGGGGTATATAAGGCAATCCCTCAACTGCGGCTCGGGACAAGCTTTGTGATTAGAAACTGTGTTTTTCTAAGTGAGCACGCTTTAATCATTACTTGTGGTGAGCTAATCGAACTATCCCTCGACTACACTCGGGTCTTCAACTCCAAGATTGCTCGGAGTCAAAAGAATATTTTTGCTTCGATCGGGAAGTAAGTTTTCCTTGTGTTATACTAAAGTCACTACAGTGCTGCCAAACTCTGAAATAGTAGCCCCGCCGCAGCAACCAAATGGAGGTCGTATGTGGGTGCCAAACAAGGGGAAACAACAACGTTGTTCAGTTTGGCACCCGCATAGAACCTCTCTGGCGGGAAGCGTCAATCAGCCCCGTTGGGATCGAGGGTATTGACCCCGTACCAATCTGAACACGCACGCTACGAACATCCCTATTGTGAGCCGCAAGGCGGCTTCGCCTTACAATAATCGATATACGAGATTGCATTGCCGAGATTGGTACGGGGTTGACGAAAATCTGCGTTTATTTCAAGATTAGCTTAAAAAACCCGTTCGAGAACAAATACGTCGTCTGCCGGGCGCAATTCCTGCTTTACAAACGCCGCGACCCGGATAATAATGGTGGAAACTGCCAAAGGCCCTATCCGCATACTAATCAATCAAATATCAACCACTATGTCAACACTGAAACGAACTGTCAACATATTGCTGCCGGCGTCGGTAGCGTTGGCGCCTCTTGTCGCTTTGGGTATCGGGATTAACGCCATTCGGATTCCGGAAACCCCCGCTCTTCCATCCGAGCTTCAGCGAAAAATCATTGTTTTTGAAAAAGACACGAGCGGCGCGGAACGCAACGCCATTCTCGGAACGCTTGCGGAAAAACGCATCAAACGCCTGCATCGCGCCATTGACGCGGATGTGCTCGAAAATCTGAACGCGAGCGACATCGCGGCGCTAAAGCGAAATCCTAAAGTCGTGCGCGTGGATGACGACGTGACGGTTTTTGCCTTGCGCAAGCCCGGTGGAGATCCCGTTTCTGCGGCAGCGCAAGTATTGCCGTGGGGCATTGACCGGATTGACGCGGAACTTGTGTGGCCGACGGGAAACACGGCAAACCCCATCAAGGTCGGCGTAATTGATACCGGAATCTCTCTGACTCACCCAGATCTGGCGGCCAACATCAAAGGCGGATACAACGCCATTCGCCCGTGGAAGAATGCCAACGACGACAACGGGCACGGATCGCATGTCGCGGGCATCATCGCCGCCGTCAATAATTCAAGCGGCGTTGTTGGCGCGGCGCACCAAGCCGATCTTTACGCCATCAAGGTATTGAATGCCGGCGGTTCCGGATATCTTTCCGATGTAATTGAAGGAATCGAGTGGTCAATCGCCAATGGCATGCGGGTTACTAACATGAGTTTGGGAACCACCGCTGATATAGAGTCCATGCATGAGGCGGTGAGACGCGCAAATGCGGCGGGAATTGTGCAAGTCGCGGCGGCAGGAAACAGCGGAGGCGCGGTAATCTACCCCGCGGCCTATCCGGAGGTCATCGCAGTTTCGGCAACTGATTCGAACAACGTTATCGCTTCTTGGTCAAGCCGCGGACCGGAGGTGGATCTGGCCGCGCCCGGTGTCAGTATCTACTCAACATATAAAGGAACCGGTTATAAAACGCTCTCCGGCACCTCGATGGCCTCGCCTCATGTGGCTGCCGCGGCGGCGCTTCTGTTGAATGACCCCATAGGATCGAACGACACGAACGGCAGCGGCGGATGGGACCCAGACGAGATTCAAACGCGCCTGCAATCCACCGCGACTGATTTGGGCGCCGGCGGGTTCGACCCGCTCTATGGCTGGGGCCTCATCAACGCCTGGGCCGCCGTCCAATAAATAGAGCCAGGAAAGGCCAGCAGGAACCATCAAAAATCCCGCCACAGCGGGATTTTTGATATTGCCACCGGATTTGGCCGGCCGCGCTAATTATGACGCTTCCAGGCGCCAGCTTCAGCCTGTGCGTGTCTTTTTGTCGAAAAAATATCTTTCATGTGCCATGCTACTGCAGACTATATGAAAGATGGTTGCGTGCCCCAAGGATATTTATCCCCCTGTCTATAGGTGCCGCAGTTCGTCCATTTTATGATCGCGAATAACTCGAGCTTAAAAGTTTATGTTTTAATCCGACAGACTATTTCTCCTCTTCGAGTTTAATCCAATATGTGTCTCCAAGGGCTGATGGCTCAATCACGATAAATAATGGCTGAGTCGGCGTATCGGCAAGATGTGTTTTTTCAGCATGATCTACAAATCTCACAAAGTCTGCTCCATCGAATCGCCCGCGATCAAAGGTGAGCCGAAACTGGCGCGGCGCACCTAGTATCTGTTTGATTATTTCGACAACCTCACCTGGTGGAGTTTGGGCGCGCACGATAAAGCGATCCACGCCCATAGATTCTGCCATTCGTTTATGCTCTTCAAGCCCCTGATGCGAATACAATGCGACGGGAATGGATTTTAATTCCGGGCTTTGGCGCATCTTTTGGAATAACTCAAGGCCCGTCAGTTTCGGCATCCTAATACCGGATAAAACAATGTGGGGTAAAAACGTCCCTCCGTTTAATAGCGCCCATGCCGCCTCGCCGTCTCCTGCGGTTAGGACCTCGAATCCCGCATCCTTAAACATTGCGGTATGAAGCTCAAGCAGTCTCTCATCGTCATCGACAATCAAGATGCGTTTCTTTTGGTTCGTCACTTGTTCCGACATAAATAAATCTAGTATCCCTCTAGTTTGCGAATTAAATTGTGCGAGCGCATTTTTTCTATGGCCTTGGCCTCAATCTGGCGGATGCGCTCGCGCGTGACACCAAACTCCCTGCCGACCTCTTCCAGCGTGTGCGTAATCCCGTCATCAAGCCCGAAACGCATGCGAAGAATCTTCTGCTCCCGGGGAGTCAGATCCGAAATAATCAGCAAGACCTGCTCGCGAAGAAGCCGCCGCGAGGCCGCTTGCGAAGGCGAAAGCGTTTTATCGTCCACGAT
>CAYRYI010000080.1:0-3244 GCA_964428455.1 uncultured Candidatus Saccharibacteria bacterium | reverse complement strand
TTGCCTCGGCTCTTTTTCCAAAACCACGGGGATTTGGTATCCGCCGCGCAGGAGGGTGCGGGAGGAATGCGCGGCGGATTCTTTTAATGGAAGGGCTTGAACAAAATCAAAAACTAATGTAGAATAACAATCAGTTAAAGCTGTCCTTTGACAATCAACAATCAAGAAATGGAGGTACAATCATGAAAAATGTGAAAAGACAACTTAAAAAAGAATCACTGGTGTTAGGAAAGTTACTCAAGAAAATCGCACCGCGCATCGGGGCGACTGTGTTTCTGGAGCCCGAATGGGAGATCGCCGGGCAGATTACGTTCAAAAGCGGCAAAAATTCTTACTTCCGATACAACACCCTTGACCTTAATCCGGTCGGGGCATCGGACATCGCCAAAGACAAAGATTACGCAAATCTGTTTATGCGGCGGCTTGGCTACCCTGTCGTGCCTGACAGTAAAACGTTCTTTTCAAAAGAATGGGCGCAAGCAATTGGAGTGTCTTGCCGCACGATTGACAATGCCTATGCCTATGCAAAGCGTCTCGGCTTTCCAGTTGTGGTGAAACCAAACAGCGGTAGTCAGGGTTCCGGCGTAGCTATTGTCCACAACAGGCGCGAGTTCTACCGCGCCATGCGTACCGCCTTCAAGCTTGACCGCGTGGCACTAGTGCAGAGACAGGTGTATGGCCGAGATTACCGGTTGGTCGTTCTGAACGACAAAGTAATCTCCGCCTATGAACGGATACCGCTTAACATTGTCGGCGATGGTAAGAGATCAATACAGCAGCTACTCCAAATGAAGCAACGTCAGTTTATCACCGCAAAGCGGGGAACGCGTATCGAAGTGGACGATCCGCGCATTGCCGAAAAACTTAAGCGGCGGGGATTGACGCTTCGCTCGGTACTGTCTCTTGGAGAGCGAGCGCTCTTGCTTGATAACGCTAATCTGTCTTCTGGGGGCGACGCAGTCGATGTGACTGCAAGCGTAAACCCCGCTTTCCGCCAGCTGGTGGTGCGATTAACAAGTGACATGAACTTGCGCTTATGCGGCGTTGACCTCATGGTCGACGGACACATAAGCGGGCTACCCATACCTGGAAAATACTGGGTGCTGGAAATCAACGCTGCACCTGGTCTCGACCACTACGCCAAGACCGGTAAGGCGCAAGAAAAAATCGTCGAGGAGCTGTACCTGGAGGTTCTTCGTAGTTTGGATCGTTAGGTGGGAGATGACCTCATCCTCAAGCCGGAGCATTTTTTGCTTCGGCTTTCCTCTTTTCTAAATCCCTGTGGTATAATGGCTTTGATAAACTTCAACGATATGAAATACTTTCATCAATTCACAATAAAGAAAAATATGCTCTTTATAACCATTTTTGTGATTCTTGGATTTATCGCTTTACAGATTCCGGTAGCACAACTTGCGGGATCGAAGGTCAAGTTCACAATCTATGATGCGCTTGCGCCTGTTGCAGGCTCGTTTATCGGAAGTATTCCGGGCGTAATAGCCGTCTTTTTTGTACAATTTTTTAATTTTCTTGTCCGCGGAGCGCAGATTAAAGACGCGGGAACAATTATTCGCTTTTTCCCGATGCTTTTTGCAGTGCTCTATTTCGCAAGGAAGGGAAAAATAAATCTCATTGTCCCGCTCTTGGCCATTGCGGCGTTCATCGCGCATCCAATCGGTCGGACGGTCTGGTATTTTTCACTTTTCTGGCTTATTCCTATTGCCGCGCATTTCTTCCGCGACCAGCTTCTCCTTGCCCGCGCGCTCGGGGCCACATTCACCGCGCACGCGGTTGGAGGCGCACTGTGGATTTGGGTCTTTGCTCTTCCGGCCCCGGCTTGGAACTCCCTTATTCCTATCGTTATCGCGGAACGGCTGCTCTTTGCGCTTGGCATCTGCGGATCGTTTATTCTCGTCAATAACCTTCTTGGTTTCTTAGAGAAGAAACAACTCCTGAACCTGGGCTTTTACATTGACCCGAAATATCTTGCTCCGGTTCTTCGCAGTGAACACAATGCGCCCACAACATCTTCCGCGACGTAAAACGCGTTTTGTAGCGCTCGTTGCCGCAAGCATTGATGGACGCATTTCATTGTCAGAAAAGACGTTGCCGCGATGGACGAGTAAGGAGGATTGGCGATTTTTCCAACGCTCGCTTTCGCGCACGGATGCCGTTGTTGTCGGCCGCAATACCTATAGAGCGGCTGCGAAGCGGTTACGCAAACGAGATACGTTTGTTCTTTCAAGCCGCTTGAGAGCGATGGCCCGCAGGGGAAGTGTAACATTCGTGAATCCAGCGAACGTTGATTTAACCTCTTTGCTTGCAAAATATAAGACAGTGGCCGTGCTCGGCGGCGGGGCGGTGTACCGTTTTATGCTGGAAAGCGGGCTTTTGGACGAGATTTTTATTACTGTTGAGCCGCTCATTTTCGGTCGCGGAAAGGAGATGTTTGTCGGCGGCATCAGGACAATGCGGATGCGCTTGCTATCCGTACGACGGCTTAACCGCACCGGTACGCTCTTGCTACACTATCAAATTAATCAATGGCTATGATTATTCGATCAATTAAAACCAGTATCTTTCAAGAGGGCGGCGATTTGTTTGCTTTCATCGCGGACTATTTTAAGAAACTTCCGGAGAGATCAGTAATTGTTGCGACGTCTAAAATTGTCGCCCTTGCGGAAAGGAGAACGGCTGTCGCGGACAATGCGCAGGCGAAGGAGAAACTGATCCGAGCGGAAAGCGATCTTGCCATACCCACCAAATATGTTTGGCTCACGGTTAAGGATGGAATGGTTATGGCTTCTGCCGGAATCGATGAGTCGAACGCAAATGGCAAACTTATCTTATTGCCCAAAGATAGTTTCAAGACGGCCCGTAATCTTCGCAATAAGTTGCGGCAAAAATATAGCGTAAGGCATTTAGGCGTTTTGATTACCGATAGCCGAATCGTGCCGCTTCGCGCCGGAGTAACCGGCATCGCCGTGGGCTATGCGGGCTTTCGCGGCATTAAGGACTACCGCGGTACGCCGGATATTTTCGGCCGAAAATTCAAATTTTCTCGGACGAATATAGCCGATGGTCTTGCTGCCGCAGCGGTTTTAGTCATGGGCGAAGGGAACGAGCAACAACCCTTGGCGATTATTGAAAGAGCGCCGGTGGAATTCTGCGATAGAGTAAACCGTGCGGAGCTCTCTATTAACATCCAAGAAGATATGTATCGCCCGCTTTTTTCGAAATTGTC
>CAYRYI010000079.1:0-3349 GCA_964428455.1 uncultured Candidatus Saccharibacteria bacterium | reverse complement strand
GTTCAAAAGCTCGGGGCGAATCGGCGGAACTTCGTCCAAAAGCCCCAAAAGTTCCCGGCAGTATTCCTCCGGAAAATAATCGGGGCGCATGGCCGCCAGCTGGCCGAATTTCAAAAAGCTCCCACCGAGGTCCTCCAGCACCTCCCGGAGTTCTTGGGGAGAAATGAAAGCGGACACGCCTCCGAAAATTTTCTGCCGGAAAATTTTTAAAACCCAGTCAACGAGAACTTCAAAAACTATGAAATAGCGCCCCGCGGTTCGTAAAAGCCGCACCATAAAATATCAGGAAAATCTAGGCGTGCGAAAACCCAGAATGGCCAAAATCACCGTCCCGAAAGCCGCGATGGACAAAACATACTCGGGGCTTGACTGGGGGCGCACCGCAATCACCCACGCCGACAAGAGCCAGATGGCCACAATCGCGATTGAAATCCAAGCGTATCTCATTAAGCGCATTATACCAGAAAACGAGCGGAATTTCAAGAAAAACCGGGGCGAGATCATTAAGACCTGCCCCGGCGCAACTATTCCAAGAAAGTTATCGCTCAACTCATAAGCTTTTGCAGGCCAGCTTCGTTCACCCCCTTACTCACGAGAAGTTCGCGGTGCAAAAGATAAAACGCCTTTCTCCCCTGTCGTACAAGCATGGGCTTGCCATCCATAGTTTCAAAGCCGCGCTCCGCCGCTAGCACCAGGGTCGCTGTGGGTTCTTCCCGCACCAAGACATCTACGATAAGCGCCTTTTTGGGAAGAAATTCCATTAGAGTTTCAGCTGTTTCTCGGTTGCGCAGTATGCTCTCATCCGACAGCGGAAGAATTATCTCGCCCAGTGCAACATACCGCTCCATAGGAATGCTGACTTCATCAATAGCGGCAACCACTAGCGCGGCATTCACAAGGGCCTTTTTCATCTCATCCTTGCGACGGCCGCCGTAGCTTGCCCTTTTCCCGCCGAAAAAAGAGTTTATTCTCTTTGCAAGCGCTTCCGCTTTTTCCACCGTCCGGTTAAGAATAACGACCCGCACGCCTTTTACCGCGAGCGCGAAAGCGATGGCGCTGGCGGTTCCCCCCGCTCCCAACACTACTGCTTTTTTGCCGGCCGGGCTCTGGTTCCCGACCTGAAACCATTCTTCAATCACCTCAGCGAAACCGGGTCCGTCCGTGTTGAATCCTTCGAGCTTTCCGTTCGGAAATTTCTTGATGAGATTTATAGAACCAATTTGCCGCGCCACAAGCTCATGACTATCAAGATAACGCGACATCTCGTCTTTAAAGCCGACCCCGACATCTCCGCCCAAATACTGCGGATCCCTTTTCAAGATCGCGGCAAGCTCGGAGGCGATTTCAGGGTTTCCCACCAGTCTGACATTGCGGCAACTAACGCCGAGGGCTTCGTAAACTCTGTTCCAAGCGCCGGGCGTCCACGCGGGATAATCTTTAACGGCAAAGCCTAAGGTGTAATGTTCAAGGCCGTCAAGCCCCGCCGGGTTTCCGCTGGCCTTTTCGGCGATTTTTAATACTCCTTCCGCTATCAATTCCGAAATGTTCTTCATAAATACCTCCTCTTTCTATATTTAACTCTGACAATGCTGACAATATCGGAGGGTTTGAATTTTACCCCATAGTGCCAGCCGAGATGGATAGGCACGGCTTCCGGCGTCAAACAATCCGGAGAAGAGCCGGCCAGATCCTTTTTGGTAAGGTCCTTCATCTTTTTTACCACTATCTTTTCTATCACGCCTAACTTCTCAAAGGAATCAAATGCGGGCTTATTCCTCGGGGAGCCGGCTTTTTTTAAGATTTGAACCGCTACTTCCGCACCCTCCTGAGTTCCCTTCGGATTCGGGCTTCTCCTGTCACCGGGTCGAACAAAAGCCAACATCAAGCCCCTTCTCACAAGCGGTTTATAAAGCTGGCGGACCCAAAGTTCATAGCGTTCCCTCTTGGCCATCTTACACGCTCCTTTCCTAAAGTAAATTCTAAAAGAATTGATTTCAGAAAAAGTTTAGCAAAAAACATCAAAAAAGTCAATTCAAAACACCGGCTGTTCTTGCAAGATTTTCCGCGACAAGGTTTCATTGTACGCATAGCCCTCCCCGTTCCATTGGTACGCCTCCGCTTCCCACGCCCAATTTCCGTCCGCTCCCTCCTCGCCCACTATCTGAGCGAGGGCTTTGGGGCTTTCCTCCAAAATTTTAAACACGCTCGCGTGTTTGATTTTATCGTATACTCAAAAACTTTTTTATGATTTTTGGCAATCGCGAGCGACACCGCCGCCACGCCCGGGGTGTAAGCGAGGTTTAAATCGCCCCTCGACGCCAGCGGCACCTTGCCCACTATGTCTATCTTCCCGC
This sequence comes from uncultured Candidatus Saccharibacteria bacterium, assembly GCA_964428455.1. GTDB lineage: Bacteria > Patescibacteriota > Minisyncoccia > Sungbacterales > JACQCQ01 > JACOZA01. The sequence goes on along the minus strand of CAYRYI010000079.1, from coordinate 995 downwards.
GCGAAGCGCGATGTAATTCCAGAGCTTTTTTATCTAAATCGGACATAGGGAAATTATACCGCTTAAAGTATCAAAACCGCCAAATTTGTATTAATATTACCGCAAAGATTTGACAAAATCTCGATTTTGATATAAGATTATGACTAAATTTCAAGGGGGCGCTCCTAAACATTTAAAAGCATATGAAAGGAGGTTCGGCAATGTCACAAAAAACGGCTGTTTTTGTTCATGCCTATTGTCTTTTCCGTGATGGCTCTAGGTTAACTGTGATGAGTGAGGTTTCCACCAAAGAAGCCGTGAAACTCATCCTAAAAGGGGAGGCATCGTATCTGATCCTTTCCGCCGCCTATCATACTTGGCGGAAGGAGACGGAACTCAAGAAGAAAATCGCGACGGAGGCGGGCGTTGCGTTAGATGCTGTAATCGTAATCACGGAAGTCACCGACAGCTATGATGAAGCTCGTAAGGCGCTGGAGATTATGCGACGGCTCAGGGTTAATACGCTCATAGTAGTCGCAGACAAATGGCATATACGACGCGCGGCGCAAGCTCTCCGTTTCTATCTGCCGGGAGTTAAGGTTGTACCGCATCCCATAACCACTCCGAGATATGAATTTACCGCAGAACCGTCACGAATAAAGAGCGTGAGAGCAGGTTATGCTCCGCTCTGGATTCTGTGGAATTTTCTTCTCTACCTTCTCGCGCCTTTCTTGCTGCGTAAGCAGTGAAGCAAAAGCGGTAAAAAAAAGACCCTCTCGGGAAACCGAGCGGGCCTTTTTGTTTTGTCTAAAAACTATTCCACGATTCCCGCCTTCGCCCGCTTCGGCGGGCAGGCGCGCGAATCGTAGAATGAGTAGATTAAACAAACTAATATATTCAAAAAACCGGCTGTTCTTGCAAGATTTTCCGCGACAAGGCCGCATTGTACGCATAACCCTCTCCGTTCCATTGGTACGCCTCCGCTTCCCACGCCCAATTTCCGTCCGCTCCCTCCT
>CAYRYI010000078.1:0-3363 GCA_964428455.1 uncultured Candidatus Saccharibacteria bacterium | reverse complement strand
AGGAAAATCCTGTTTTAACGCTGCCCTCGCGCGCGATCCACCGATTGTAAGCGTCGCTATAAGTCTTCCTGGCCTCTTTGGGGAATATCCCTTCCTGAATCAGCGCCTCCACAAGCTCAATCAAAAGCGACGACCGAAAGATCGTCCCGTCGATATCAAAAACCGCCACCTCAAGGGGCCTTTTATCCGTCATGCGAGTCCCGTGAATCTCCGACGTAGCGCGAAAGGCGCAATGACACAATCGTGACTGCAAGCGTCACTAGCGCCGCATAGGCGAATTTCGCGAACAAGCCCGACCGGTTAATATCGAAGATTTCGTTAAACAAGGCCTGAACCGCCTCGTTCCAGGCTAATGCCGCCACAAACCCAAACCCCGCCAGCAGATACGTCAGGGTTTTCCCAACAACTTCTTTGCGGATTTTTTTAGCCGTTTCTTCCATGAGACGATCATACCAAACCAATGCCAAATTCCAATTGCGTACAATATAACGCTATAGCAGATTATTGTATTTGAGAATTTTTAAATAACCGCAGGAGCCCAAATAACCCTGACTGAACAATTCCATAGAATTGTTCAGTGGGGTCCAGCACAATCTCAATCAGCCAATCAATCGATCGGCCAGTCGGTCGCGCACACGCCAAACTTGCGGCATGGGGTTTTTAGAGCTTAGTGATTTCGAGTGCGGCGAGTTCCAGCGGGAGCTCCGGAATCGGCGAGCGGCGAAGCGTTTCGGATGTTTCGGTGAGCACGGAAAGAATTCTATTGATATGAGCGGCGTCAGCAACAGAAAGTATTTTCTCCAGCTCCCCTTTTTCTTCCGGCAGGAGTTCATCGGTAACCGCCTCTCCCAATTTGGCATCAAGTTTTGTAAGCGCCGCATTTCTTGCAAATCGTATGGAGGCCTTCAGAAACTGCCCGGCATCATGCCCGCCCTCCATAGCCTTCTCTATAACTGAAAGCGCCGAAACTGCGTCCTTCTCCGCGAGCGCCTTGAAAAATTCCCGCACCGCTTCGCGCCGCGGCAGTCCTAAAGCATCCTCCACCTCGGTCTCCGTAATCTTTTCATCCTCCACCGCCATGATCTGCCCCAGAATACTCTCGGCGTCGCGCAATGAACCTTCGGCCGCCATGGCGACTACGCGGGCAGCGTTTTCTTGGAGCATGGCGCCTTCGGCTTTCGCAATTCTTACCAAGCGCGCGGCAATCGCCGAAATCGCGGGACGGCGAAATTCGAAGTGCTGGGTGCGCGAAATAATTGTGGCGGGCACCTTTTCGATCTCGGTCGTCGCCAGTACAAGCATGACGTGGGACGGCGGCTCTTCCAGGGTTTTCAGGAGTGCGTTAAAGGCCGGGGGCGTTAACATGTGCACCTCATCTATAATGTAGGTTTTCATGCCGCCCTCGGGAGAGGCGTAGCGCAATGCCTCGCGAAGCTCGCGAATCTCATCAATGCCGCGGCTGGAAGCCGCGTCAATTTCATTAAGATCGAGTGCTACGCCATCATTGTAGCGCACGCAAGACTCGCACTTATTGCAGGGAACAACGCCTTTCGTTGCCGCATTGGCACAGTTAGCGGCCTTAGCGATCAACCGAGCAATTGTGGTCTTCCCCACTCCGCGCGGACCGGAAAAAAGATAGGCGTGAGCAAGCTTGCCTTGAGAAATAGCGTTAGAAAGCGCGCGAACAACGGATTCTTGCCCGACAATCTCATCGAACCCCCGAGGACGGTATTTGCGATAGAGAACAAGCTCTCCCATAATGACAACCGCTTAAATTTATTGAAGAGTTTCTGTTCCGGGACGGCGGAAAACAATAAACTTATAACCCAGAAAGTTCCATGTGAACGAGAAAATTACGGCTAATATTTTGGCGACGTTCGCCCACTGCTCGGATGAAAGATTGCCGGGCGGCGCCAGGTATTCGGTGACGCCGCCGACAATCGCGCTGGAAACCACGGCCGCGATAACGCTAACCACCGCAAATTCCATAAACTCCGTGCGGGTCTTTTTGCCGTTGCCCTCAAAGACCCAATTCTTATTCCAAAGATAGCTGTTGGTTACGGCAACGGAGAACGAAACGATGTTGAGCGAGGCCAACGGCAAACCCTTATCGAAGCCGGTCGCGAAAATCAGAATGTTCAAAATCCCGAAATCCACCACCGTGTTAAGAACGCCGATGAGACCAAACTTAGAAACCTGCCAGATCAAAGGAATGCGCCGGCCGACTAAGCTCGTGATTGCCACGCCCACAGCCGAGGCAATCGGCAAAGCGACCAGCAGTAACGCGTAAGGTGACGGAATCTTCTGAAAAAGATCGACGTTTTTTGCTACAGGAATGGCGAAAAGTCCGATTAAAAATCCGACAGCAAGCCCGACAATAAGGTCTCTTTTTCTCATGCTATTGACATTATTTAATAGATACGCTACTTTATAATTCCGCCACAATAAGCTCATTCTAACAGGAAAGGAGGGCACCGCCATGCCCACGGAGAACCCAACTCCAGAGGAGATGCAAGCGCTCCGCGACCGACTGCTCAGAAACCAGAGCATCGCCGCGGAGTTTCGCGACATCGCTGTCCAAGACAACACCCTCCGCTTTTTTCATAAGAGCGGGAAAAGCGTTGTACGGGAGATTAAGAGTGTGGGAGATATGATCTTGTTCGAGTACCCACTCGACAAGAAGAACGTCGCCCGCGTTCAGATCCCGCGAAGTCGTCTCCTCTAGCACCATGCCCTAGGGCGCGCATTAAGCCGCGCGCCCTAGGGCCTTTTTCTTTTTTAAGAACGCAATCTGTTCCATAAAATACTCGCGCACCAGAATGAATTTACCTGCCACATGATTTATCAATACTTCCGGTCTCCTTTTTTCTTTCATTGATTCAAGCAGTTGATCGATTTGGCGAACCGCACTCTCCGCAATCTTTAATGATTCCCTATCGGCATTTGGCAAGAAATCCGTTGGCTTACCCCCGTCGCCTTCCAAGAATTTGTTGTAGGCTTTCCCCCAGACTATCTTATCAACCGGGATCACAAGACGCGGGACTTCAATAGAATCAGTCACTTTACCGCGGTTATCATGAGCGCGCACCAGCGGCTGATCAAGAAATCTTCTAACCTTTCTTTTCATCTTTTCCGGATCACTAGTAGAAGTATAATCCGGCACGAAACGTATGCCGTTATTCGTCTCAATCCAACGATCGACGCCCGTACGCTGGTCATCGAATGTTGAGACAGGAATAATTTCCTTGACGCCGGAGAATTCGCGGATCAGCAATTCATCTATCATCTCCTGCAACTCACTATCGCCAAAGTTCTTCGGATACTCCTTAAGGCGCGGGTGTACCGCCTCCGGCGTTGTTTGAT
>CAYRYI010000077.1:0-3408 GCA_964428455.1 uncultured Candidatus Saccharibacteria bacterium | reverse complement strand
TCGCGGGGCTCGTGAAAGGCGCTGCAGAGGGACTGGGGCTCGGCAACGCCTTTCTTTCGCACATTCGCGACGTTGATGCGATTCTGCACGTTGTAAGAGTCTTCAAAAATGCCGACATTATCCATGTCGAAAAAGAACCAAACCCGGTCCGCGATTTTGAAACGATAAACCTGGAACTGATTTTAAAAGATCTAGATACGGCGAGCCACGCGCTAGAGAAAGCAGAAACCGAAGCAAGGAGCAGCGACCCCCAAAAAATCGAGCGGCGGGATATGCTCAAAAAGTTAAAAACAGCGCTGGAATCGGAAACTCTGCTTTCCTGCTCCGGACCGGGAAAAGCTGAAATAACTCTTGCGGACCAAATAGGGCTTTTGACGCAAAAGCCTATGCTCGTGGTATTCAACATCGCCGATGACGAAATCGCAAGCCACTGGCAGCCGGATGCCGGCCTGACCGAAGCGCTAGGGAAAATACCGCACCTTGCCATCGCCATCGGCATAGAAGCCGAGGCGGCCGCACTGCCAGAAACCGAAGCCAGCGAGTTTCGGGAAATTGCGGGAATCCGCGAAACCGGATTTGAAGCTCTAACCAAAAAAAGCTACAAAACGCTGGGTCTTATGACATTTTTTACCACCGGCGAAGACGAGTCTCGCGCCTGGACAATCCCGCAAGGATCAACCGCTCCCCGCGCCGGGCGGGCGATCCATTCCGATTTCGAAGAAAAATTCATCCGCGCCGAAGTTATTCAATGGGAAAAACTGATTGAGGCCGGATCGTGGGCCAAAGCGCGCGAGTCAGGAACCCTCCGCACCGAGGGCAGAGACTACATCGTCAAAGATGGAGACGTGATCGAATTTAAAATCTAAGTTCACCCTAAATTATAAGCAGATGGTGTCTAAACGTTTTGTGCATTCATGTGATACAGTACTCTGCTATAGCATGATATTGTATCAGTATATATTTTATCCCTTCTCTTGAGAAACCTCTATGTTTTTGGGTTATAATGATGGAAAAGAAACATCATGAAAAAGATCCTGATTTTTTGTTTCATCATCGCCGCCGTCTATTTCGGCTGGCGATACGCGCCGGAAAATATGAAAAACAAAATCCGCGACGGTTTTGACTATATCGGCCTCTCGAAAATCACCGCGACAACCTTTACGAAACCCATCGCGTGGCTGAAAGATAAAACCATGCCCGAAAACCCGGTGCTCTCCCGCGCCCTCCTCATCGACCAGCTGGCGGAAAAACTGGATATGATCGTGGAAAATAAATCGCCGAAAACCGCGGCCGAGAAAGCCGCTCTCGAATCCGCGCTCAAAGATTCAGCGGATCTCATCAGCCGGCTCCGCGAAGAAAACCCTAAAAGCGGCATCGCCGGCCGCACATTGGAAAAAATCGTGGACGCGGTCATGCCTGATCCGCCCGCCGCGACCACGTCCTGCATTTCCACAAGCGCCAACTAACTGACACGAAAGAATACACTAATTCAAACCTCCTACTCTACTCTTTTGGAAATTATTGGGAGCTAAGCTTCCAATAATTTGCTTTTTCCAACTTCATCAACTTGGAAACCCCGTTTCCAAGTTGATGAAAACCGTATAATAAATGCTTACTTAAATTATAATGGCGCACAAAAAAATGGGCAGCCGCGCGTTCCTCGACGCGGCTGCCCGTATTCAGTTCTGCTTGCGGTGTCCCCGCTTGAGGATGCCTACCGCCGCCGGCCCTCCGTCGCCGGCTGCTTCCTGCGAAGCCACTCCGCGATCTTGCGATCGCGCTCTGCCTCGGCAGTCTCCCTCGACGAGGGACGCCGGATGGCGCTGGGCAGAGGCGTCGTCTCGTGCCTCACGGGCCTTCTGCAGTGTTCGTCACAGTAAGACCTGATGAAACACTCGCGGCGATCGTGATCGATGCGCTCGAATACATCGATGCGCCCCGGACGCGTCTCCGGCACCTCCATGTAGCACGAACCGCAGGCCAGGTATTTCGCCTGATACCTGACCCGCCTCAAGAGGATTTTCAGAGGGCACCTGCTGCCGCGGCCATCACCAATCGACCGCAGCACAGCCTCTTGAATCCGAGGCTGCAGCTGCAACTGGTACTCGGTGACAGCCAACCCCCGGAAGACTCTTACCTCGTCCTCCGAACCCGAGAGAATCAGATCAACGAGTTCATCGTGATTCCCTATGGAGGCAAGAAGTCTAATCCTTCTTTCTGCCTCCGTACCTGATGGAGTATCCGCACCTTGCAGTAACGTGCCTCGCCGTCCTGCATGTACCATGATAAATGGACCCTTTCAAGATTTAGGTGCACATGGCTACAGCGTTCGCCCGAAAATTCCTCCTTTCTATATGCTAAACAACAGGCAAGGATGCCCGAGACTGGCTTTTCTTCGCACTTTTCTGCTAAAAAAGAACAGCCTACCCTCCTTTCGTGGGATTTGGCGGCCTTACCTATGTTCTACCAGAGACCTGCAAAACATACAAGGCATTCCATCCAGCCGTTTTTCCACAGCGCCCGATGCTACTACATTCTGCCATAACACAAATACCGAAATGCTGATTCTAGATCAATAGATTCGAGCTACCATTACGCTCCCCAATCTAGATAGATATCCGGTATAGAAAGCGCATAATTAATTCTTTTCAACCGGCGGGTGTTCTTGGCCTGCCGCAAGACGCGAGGACAAGCTGGTAAGATGTTTTTCGCGAAGCGACGCAAACTTATCCAGATCGTACCCATACGATTCGACAATTTCGGAAGCGTACTTGCCGCCGAGAAAATGCGGCATAATGACGAAATTGGCACCTGCCTTATAAAGTGCCGCGGCCTCATCGATGCGGTGCGCCACGGCTAGAAAAATCACTGCGGTATTTTTCGCGCGTAATTCACCCAAAAGAAGCAAGTTAGTTTCTGGATCCGGAACGGTGGAAACCGCAAGCTTAACCGCAGATAGATTTAATGAGTTTATGAAATCGGCGTCGCCGGCGTCGCCATAGATGCTGTGTACGCCGCGCCCCGAAAGTTCACGTATGACTTGAGGATCGTAATCAATGACTACGAAGGACTTGCCGGAGCGCTTGAATACTTCGAGAAAATCGTAGCCGATGCGGTTATACCCGAAGAGCGCGACTTCGGATGCGCGCCCGCCGGCCGTTTCTGCAATTAAACTCCTGCGCTCGAATATCGAAAGGAACCCGGCGATGCGGCGGAGGATCTTATCCGAGTAAAGAATAAGATAAGTCGAGCCGAAGATGGTGACCAGGCCCACCAGTGTGACGAGCGTCAGCGTCCGCGCCTCTACATGCCCGAGCCCAACCCCCAAAGCCACTAAGATCAGCGAGAATTCACTGATTTGCGCCACGGTTACGCCGGTATTGAAACTTGTGCTTTTGCGATAGCCCA
>CAYRYI010000076.1:0-3417 GCA_964428455.1 uncultured Candidatus Saccharibacteria bacterium | reverse complement strand
CCGCCGGAGTTGCCCGGATTAATGGCGGCATCGGTCTGAATCAGTTCCGTCAGATCCTCACTGCCGATGCCCGCGCCGGTGGCGGTGATGGAGCGAGACAGTCCCGAAACTACGCCAACCGAGACGCTGTTGGAAAACTCCCCCAGAGCGTTGCCGATGGCAATCATCGTCTGGCCTATTTTTATTTTTGATGAATCGCCAAGTATAAGCGCAGGCAGGCCGGATTTTTCCACCTTAATTACTGCCAAATCCTGCAGTGGGTCGCGCGCGAGAACCCTAGCCGTGGCCTTCTTGCCATCATTGAAAAAAACGGTGTACTCGGCCTTGGTATCGGCTACCACATGCTTGTTGGTGACAATCAGCCCATCGGCAGAAATGATGAACCCCGTGCCGCTGGATACGCGTTTATTAACCGTTCCCTTCTGGCGCTCTTGCGGGATTTGGAACCTGTCGCCAAAAAACTGCTTGAAAAACGGGTCATCGCCGAAGGGCGAGACGAAGTACTGCTCAAATACGGGGACATCTTTGGTCGCGACAATTGCCACCACCGCGGGAGAGGCGGCCGCCACAACCTGCACCACCATTTCGTCCTGACGCAGAATCCGCTCATTGATTTCTTTTTCGGTGGGCTTCGGCGAACCTAAAGTGCGCAAACTATTTAAATCAAACCCCATCGGCGCGCCGCCATTTTGCATAGCGTTCCAGGTAAGCGCCGTGCCAGCCGAAGCCGCCAAAAACGCCGCAACGCCGACAAGAACCACAAATTGATAACGAGTCAGTCTGTCCATAATGCTTAACACTTAATACTTGATACCATATACATGATACCTAGTTCACCGCCTCAACTTTTTCCACACCGGGGACTTTCGCCCGCAAGACCTCTTCGATCCCGCCCTTTAGCGTCAGGTCCGCAAGCGGACAGCCGACGCACATGCCTGATAACCGGAGATTCGCGGTTTTAGTTTCGGCATCATACGAAACAAACTCAACGCCTCCGCGATGGAGCGCTAACATCGGCCGCACAATCTCAAGCGCTTTTTCAATTTCATCCGCAATCATAAAAATAAAAAATATTACAGCAAAAACAACCGCCAAAATTATTCTGATATTCTGCAGAATATCAGAATGTCCTGAAATTACTGTTTCATCAACAACCCGTACTTGGCGGCAAGCATTAGCGCGATCGCGCCCCAAATAAGCGAAAAAGTCATTACAATCATCCCCTCGCGTTTCATCTCCGGCTCGCGCATTAGAAGCATCCCCATAATAAGACCGGCAAAAATAGGATTCAGTATCGCAATCGCCAGCGCCCCGTAAAACCAGCGATTTTTATCAACGGCGATTTTGTCTTTTTCAGGTTTGGCTTCCATAAAATAGTGCGATGCTAATATACGAATGCATGCTAATTATACTAATAAGGGAAGGAAGGATTCGTATTATTAGTACGAATTAGTATATTGGCATCGCGTTTTATTAGTATATTGGAATCGCATTACTTATTTTCGATACTGCCCCAAATTAAATTTCTCGGCAATCGAATTTACCTCGTCCCAGTCAATCAGTTTCATAAATGCTTCGATATAAGCCTTGCGGCCGGTGGCATAATCAATAAAGTAGGCATGCTCATAGACATCCATTATAAGTAGCGCCACGGAATTCCAAACGCCACCTTGATTATGCGAATCGCAAAGATAAGTCCGCAGTTTCCCTTCATCCAAATCAAACGCTAGAATCACCCAGCCGCGCGCGGCCATTCCGGTGGCGCGAAAATCATCGAGAAACTTAGCAACCGACCCGAAATCCTCCTCGATCCATTGGCGAATAGCTCCCGTGGGCTCGCCGCCCCCGTCCGCGGCCATATTATCAAAATACCCCTCATGCAGTTTTACGCCGTTCAAAGCAAAAGTTTCCTCACGCTTAAGTTCGCCCAACTGCGAATAGGTAGCATTGGCCCCCGCCGTATCGGCGGTTTTTAACGCCTCGCGGATCTCGTTGGTCTTTTTGACGTAACCGGCGTAGAGCACATCATGGTGCTCTTTTAACTGCTTCTCCGAAAGACCTTCAAGTGATGTGTATTTTAGGGGTTTTGGGTCCATGGATCTCAAAATAGTTCTTAGTTTGTTAGTTTAAAGTTTTAGTTCTTAGTTATTTGTTTTAGTTAAGATCTTTGTGCAGAACTACAACTGTAAACTGATAACCGAAACCAAAAACTAGGAACTAACAACTAAAATTCATGAATAATAGACAATCCCATCCTCAACTTTTATATCCAGTGAGCGAAGACCAGACCCGTCCGGCGCCGGTCCCGATAAACGCTTCCCGGATATTATATCAAACTCCGCTCCGTGCCACTGGCATTTTAGAATTTTGCTCCCCTTCTCATCAACCGCAAGCCCCGTCGGCCCGCCCATATGCGGACAAACGTTCACGAACCCGCGTAGCCCCTTATCGTCTTTCAAGATTAAACAAGTTTTCCCGCCGAAGCAATCGAAGGATTTCCAGCCCCGCTCGGCTAATTCAGAGTCATCAGTTTTGCAAGCAACTTTCATACCCAAAATTTACAATTTTTCAATTATCAATTTTCAATCAATTTACAATGAATCAATTTTCAAGTCTAGGATTTCAATATTCGTTTGAAAATTAAAAATTGTAAATTGAAAATTCCCATCAGGGATAAATCTGCTTCCCCTCCGGGTCAAAAACAATGATCGCCATGGTGGGGCAGGATTTGGCGGCAAGTAAAATTGTTTCAGCGTCCGCCCCCTCTGCGTTATATACCACGGCTTTGTTTTCGGAATCTAATTCAAACACTCCGGGCGCCACCGCGATGCACGACGCCGCCCCGATGCAAAGATTTCGGTCAACAATGATTTTTCCGATTTTTAGTTGCTCGCCAGAAACAGTACCAAGCTTTGTCTTGTCTTCCCCCGCCGGCGGGGTCTTTACTTGATTTTCCATGTCTTCTATAATACCTTAACCGCACACCCAAGCTCAAAGGAGGCAACCATGCACCTACCGCTCTGGGCACTGGTTCTTACCATCTACATCAGCTTCAACTGCGGCACTATTGCCCAATATGTGGGCATACGGTTAGTCAGGGAGCCCCGCTGGGCCCCAAACCGCAATGAGATCGAGACTTTGGTTCTCGCTTTCATCTTCCCTGTGGGATTCTTCATGCTCCTTGTTGTTCTCTTTGAGCGACTCACGGGGATCCTGCTCGCCGCCAGAGACCAAAGGGGGTGAGCTATGTACTCCGCCATCCGCTACCTAACGCTCGGGGCAGCCGCCCTCGCCTACCTCGCCTGCGGCGTCTGGATCGTGAAAACCCAGATCGCCGCGGCCATGAGCGGAATGAGGGATGATCCGCTAAGCATCCCCGATCTCGTCATTCTCCTCCTGCTCGGGCCGGTAATCTAC
>CAYRYI010000075.1:0-3448 GCA_964428455.1 uncultured Candidatus Saccharibacteria bacterium | reverse complement strand
AAAGTTGTCAATGTTTTGAATAAAGAGACAACAAAGCCCGCCGAGATTGATTTCAGCCTTTTTTGGGATGTGTGGCAAAAAGTGGAGACCGGCTACGTGGATAAGTCTAAAATTGACCGATCAAAGCTGGTAGAGGGAGCTATCGCGGGGATGGTGCGCTCCATCGGCGATCCTTATACCATCTTCATGCCGCCGCAGGAGACGAAGGAGTTCCAGCAGGAAATTAAGGGCAGTTTTGAGGGCATTGGAGCGGAAATCGGGATCCGGGGCGGGGTCTTGATGATCATTGCGCCGCTTAAAGGATCGCCGGCAGAAAGTGCGGGACTCAAGGCCGGAGATAAAGTTCTGAAGATTGACGAGACGGTAACGGCGGAGCTTTCGGTCGAACAGGCGGTCAGGCTGATCCGCGGCGAACGCAGCACTAAGGTCAAGCTCACAATTTTTCGCGAGAATGACGGCGAGCCGAAAGAAATTATCATCACGCGCGATACGATTGTCGTTCCCAATATACAAACCGAAGTAAAAAACGGAATTTTCGTGCTGCGCTTGTCGCATTTTTCGGAATCTTCACCGACTGATTTCCGTAAAGCCGTCGGCGAGTTCCGCGGCTCCGGCGCTACTAAGATGATACTGGACTTGCGCAACAACCCGGGAGGTTTTCTGGCCGCCGCGGTGGATATCGCGAGCTGGTTCCTGCCGGCTGGGGATGTCGTAGTAACGGAAAAGTGGTCGGACGGAAATCAGGAGATATATCGCAGCAGAGGTTATCGGGAACTCGAGTCCACGCCGGTCATGGTGCTGATAAATCAAGGCTCGGCTTCAGCTTCCGAAATCCTAGCGGGAGCCCTTCGTGATCAGCGGGGCATCAAGCTTGTCGGAGAGAAGACCTTCGGGAAAGGATCAGTGCAGGAGCTAAAAGAGCTTCGCGGCGGGGCCTCACTAAAAATTACGATTGCCAAGTGGTTTACCCCATCCGATAAATCCATTAACGAAAACGGCCTGGAGCCGGATATTGTCGTGGAGGCCGCAACTTCCACCGAGGCGGCCGACCCGGTGCTTGAAAAAGCGTTCGACCTTCTGCGTTAATCCTCAAGTATGCGCGTAATTTTCATGGCAGACGTTTCGCGAGTGGCAAAAAAGGGAGATGTCAAAAACGTTGCCGACGGATACGGGAGAAACTTTTTGATTGCCCGCGGCCTGGCCAAGGAAGCAACATCTGCCGCCCTAGCTCAAATTGAGCGTGAAAAATCGGCGAATGCAAAAATGCACGAGACTGAAATAATGCATTTTCACGAGCTTGCTGAAAAACTTTCGAACGCTTCGCTGGATTTTACGCTACGGCTCGGCGAAAAGGGCGAGGCCTTCGGTTCAATTGGCGCCTCAAGGATTATTGAGGCGCTGGAAGATAAGGGCATCCTTGTGACAAAAGATCATCTTTTGCTGGAGCATCCGCTGAAAACTCTGGGCCTCCACGAGATTAGGATGGATTTCCCTCATGGCATAATCGGTACGGTAAAAGTTAACATAGAGAAAGACGGATAAAATTTTCAATTTTGCAGTTTACAACGAATTTTCAATGATACAATTTTACCAACATTTGAAAATTGCAGATTGAAAATTACGCAGTTATGGCTAAATTTATTTTTGTGGCTGGCGGCGTGATGTCGGGGATTGGCAAGGGAGTCTCTACGGCTTCCATCGGCAGAATTTTAGCTTCGCGGGGATTTCGCGTTACTGCCGTAAAAATCGATCCATATATTAATGTTGACGCCGGTACGATGAATCCCATCGAGCACGGCGAGGTCTTTGTCACGGATGACGGAATGGAATGCGACCAGGATGTCGGCAATTATGAACGATTTCTGGATATCAACATTCCGCGCGACAACTACATGACGACAGGCGCGGTATATCAAACTGTCATTAATCGCGAGCGCAACTTGGAATACGACGGGCGATGCGTCGAGGTGGTGCCGCATATCCCGGAAGAGGTGATCCGGCGGCTCGACGCCGCCGCTAAAAAATCGCGAGCGGACTTCGTTATGGTAGAGATCGGAGGGACGGTAGGGGAGTACCAGAACCTGATTTTTCTTGAAGCGGCGCGCATGCTGCACCTTGAGCGCCCGGGGGCCGTACTTTTTGTTCTTGTTTCCTACCTGCCGGTGCCGAAGATTATCGGCGAGATGAAAACCAAGCCGACCCAGCATGCCGTTAGGCTCATGAACGGCGTCGGCATCCAGCCGGATATAATCCTTGCGCGTTCCACTCATGCCTTGGATGAACCGCGCAAGAAAAAGATTTCAATCTTTTGCAACGTAGCGGCAAGTGATGTGATTTCCGCGCCGGACGTGACGACAATTTATGACGTGCCGATAAATTTTGAACGGGATGGATTAGGGAACCGGATTCTTGAAAAATTCAACATCCGGAAGAAGCAAAACGGCGGCAAATTGAAAGAGTGGGCCGCCATGGTAAAAAGGGCGAGCCGCGCCTCAATGCCGATTCGCATCGGCATTGTGGGAAAGTACTTTTCAACCGGAACCTTTACGCTCTCGGATTCTTACTTATCTGTAATCGAGGCGGTAAAGCATGCCGCCTGGTTGGAAAACCGGAAGCCCGAGATCACTTGGCTTGACGCCGAAGCGTATGAAAAAAATCCGCGCGCGGTAGAAGAGCTTAAAAAATACGACGGCATAATCGTCCCCGGCGGGTTCGGCAGCCGAGGGGTTTTGGGTAAAATTCGCGCCATTGAATATTGCCGAAGGAAAAAGATACCGTTTCTCGGACTTTGTTACGGCCTGCAGTTGGCAGTCATTGAATTCGCGCGCAATGTTTGCGGCATAAAAGATGCTCACACGACCGAAATTGATCCTAAAACAAAAAATCCAGTCATTCATACTTTGCCCGAGCAAGTAATGCTAATTCAAGAGAAACGCATGGGCGGTTCGATGCGGCTTGGCGCCTATACTTGCGAGATTAAAAAAGGAACTAAGGCCGAGCGCGCCTATAGAGCCCCCATTGTCTCCGAGCGCCACCGCCACCGCTACGAAGTGAATAACGAATATCGCGAAGAGCTCGAAAAAAACAACTTTATTGTTTCTGGCCTGAATCCCGAACGAAACCTTATCGAGATTATGGAATTAAAGGGTCATCCGTTTTTTCTCGGTACGCAAGCGCATCCCGAATTGAAATCACGGCCTCTGCATCCACATCCGTTATTTCAAGCCTTCATCCGGGCGGCAAAAATGCATAGATAGCCCACGATTTATACTTTTTAGACAGATTACTTTATTATCCAAGTCGTTAATCATATAGCTTGGGTATCCAGCTATGTACTATTCCCGTGGTCGCGTAGATAGTGCATAGTTGAAGACGTTGAGAAGTTGGTTTATAATCGTTTCGCCTCCCATAGCTCAATGGCAGAGCAGTTGCCTTTTAAGCAATTGAC
>CAYRYI010000074.1:0-3473 GCA_964428455.1 uncultured Candidatus Saccharibacteria bacterium | reverse complement strand
TTGATCATTTTGGGATTCCTGGCTTTAATGTCGGCTGCGCGTAAGAAACTAAAAAGTCGGAACTTCCATTCGATCCATCTTAGAATTCGCGACTGGGTGCGTGACCACTTCGAACGTTTTAGCTTTTTGACAATAATCGCGGTTTACTGGGGCACGTCAATTATTGCGCCCCTCAATATCGGCATCCGCCATGTTTTACCAACCTTCCCTTTTATTTATCTGCTAATTGCTTACGGAATCTGCCGGCGGCTTTTCGATCGCGATATTTTATTGGCTACAAACCTGATCGGCACCATTCAAAATCTGTATGCGCGTTATCTGAAGCCGCTGCCCGGTCTTATTCTGGTTTTTCTCCTTCTCTTATGGCTTGGCTTTAGCACTTTGCGGGCTTACCCCCATTTCCTCTCATACTACAATGAATTGGGCGGCGGCGTTGCCAACGGCTACCGAATCGCCACAGATTCCAATTACGACTGGGGGCAGGATTTGAAACGGCTCAAAGTTTATGTGGATGAAAACCGGATTGATAAAATCAGCGTAGCTTATTTCGGCGGCGGCAACCTGCGGTATTACTTCGGCGATAAGGCTGAGCCGTGGTGGTCGGCGCGTGGGCCGGCTCGCGGCTGGTTTGCGATTTCCGTAAACGAGCGCGAGGGCGCTTTTGCCCGTCTTGCGCCCGGCTTTGAACGAAAACCTGAGGATTCATACGAATGGCTGCGCGAGTATCAGCCCGTCGGCCGCGCCGGATACTCGATCTTCATATATAAGCTCCCGGAATAGATCGAAAATACTGCCGCTAACTCAATACACATATCATCCACTATAGTGGATGATATGTGTATCAGCATAAATGTAACACCGGAGTTTCGGGCAACAAGAGTTTTAGATATAATTAGCGATACTTCACGAAAACCTTGTTGCCGAACCGCGCGTCAATATAGTCAAGTGTGGCGCGCTCTCCCCCAACTTTATTTTCCAATACCGCTTTCACGATATCGGCGGTTGATTCAAAAGTCGCGGAACGTGTAATGATTATAGAAAAGCCCTCGTTAGCCGCCAACCATAAATCCTTGGGAGCGTTCTTGCGGAGTTCAATGCCGGAAATTGCGAGGCCCGCCCTTTCCTTAAACACATATTCAAGCTTGATGAAATCGGTGATCTCATCGGCGCTGAACTGTTGAAAACCCAAACGCTCGTCAAGCCCTCCGTCGCTCGTAATTTTCCTAATCAGCGTTCCCTCGGTTTCCGGCGCTTCGCCAAAAATTATTCCCTCCTCATCCATAAAATAGCAGTGTTTTTCGCCTTCTTCTCGGCTCGCGGACGTCGTTGTTGTGGCAAGAACGGCGTTTTTCTGCGAGCAATAGATTGCCCAAAGGCTGCGTTCCCGGATCTCGGCGGCAATGCCCCCGGGAAATATTTTTTTGACATTCGCCTCTGCGACCGCCGGAAATTCTTTTGCGATATTTTCTTCCATCAGCGCCGGCGAAAACAATAGAATGTTTGACCGCGGTACGGTGAACCATCGGTTGCCCTCGAGCCGTGACAAGATAAATCGCGTCACATTGTCCTTGTCAAGCGCCGCAAGCCCGCTAACGTTAACCGATTTTATCTGAAAATAATCAAGATGGAAAAAAGCGTAAACACCCCAATAGCCAAGACCGACAAGAGCCAGGGCCCCGAGCACCATAACCCGCCCGCGGTTCAAAAGCGCTCGCTTTGGTTTCGGTTTTCGTTTATAAACGAGCCGATCTGGTTTCCAATATGTCTTATCCGTTGGCATATATATGGCGGGCAATTCAACTAATTCGCTGTTGGATCCATAATTCATATTCTATCACAGGTTAACCAAAAAAATGGCTTAAATATTAGACAATAATGCCTGTGTATTGACAAGTTTTGGGGTATCTGCTAAACTGGCAACAACGTAGTTCCCCACATAGGCGAGTATCAAGCTCGCCCCGAACGTCCCGCCGGCAGCGGGACAAGAGGAGGAATCTCATGAGGGGGTTCACCTAGTGCGCTTCATGGTGAACACTATGACCATCACCCTGACGGGCGCCACGGCCTGACAAGGGCCCTGGCCGACCCCGCGCCGTCACGCCCCGCGAGCCCGCGCCGCTTCACCTTCACGTCGTGAGACGTGGAGGATGAGAAGCCTTGCGCGGCTCTGACACGATGGGTTAACGACGGCGCCCGCCGCCTGAAGCGGCGGTTCCGACCACCTCGAGCCAAAAAGAAAGGAGGTGACCGGCTAACGGGCAGAGTACCTGGTCTCGTAAGCTCGCGGGTTCACAACTCGCTGACGAACGAGATCAGGCTGGCGCCCGAAGATCGATCGCGAGGAGACGGGTTTTATGGACCATCGTCGCTCACCCCGCCTCCTCCACCCCAGTCCAGCCAAGAATGGCGCCGCAATGCGGCGCCCGGGACAGGCCGACATCGGCCGGAGTATACGGGAGCGCCAAGCGGCCACCTCCCTAAAAAACTCCGCGCCCTCGGCCACACCCCAACTGGCACGGACTCACCGGCCCTGCCGCGCTTCTCGCGGCAGGGCCTCATTTTTTGTTTTAGATTTTATCTAGGTTAAATTATCGAGGTTGAACCTCCATAAATTAGATCACGGTTCTAAAAATCAGCGGATTAATGCGCGTGAGAACCTCATACGAAATCGTCCCGATCCTTTTTGCCATCTCATCCGCCCCGATAAACTCCCTTCCCTGTCGGCCAATCAACACCACTTCATCTCCAATTTTTACTTTTTCATTTTTAATTTTTAATTTGCGGTCGATGTCCGTGACATCAACAACGGCCATGTCCATTGAAACCCTCCCCAAAACTCGGCAGCGCTTTCCATGGATCAAAACCTCGCCGATTTTTGAAAGTCCGCGATCAAACCCGTGCCAATAGCCAATCGGCAGAATCGCGATGGTTGAATCGCGTTTGAGACGCTCGGTCATGTCATAGCCTATGTGCTCGCCTTTTTTTACGCGCTTCACTTCGCCTATAATCGTTTTCCATGTCAAAACCGGCCTCACGATGCCTACCCGCCGGTCCGGCAGGTAGCCGTAAAGACCTAAACCGAGACGAACAAGGTTTGCGAACGGCAAACGATACCGCATAATTCCTCCTGTGGAGGCGATATGCACGTGCTTTAGCGCGACGCCCGCCGAGCGCATGAAATTCAGCGCGCGGGTAAACGCCGCAATCTGCTTTTTTGAAAACTGCTTATTCTCGGCAGAGGCAAGATGCGAATAGACGCCTTCGGGCATAAGATGCTCTTTTCGCAACTCTCGAATCAGCCGCGGCAAGTCGTCCTCCTGAAAACCCTGCCGGTGCATGCTGGTGTCTATTTTTATATGTAACTGCGGACGTTTTTTGGCCCGCGCCAGATTTGCCAGCGCCTCAAAATGCGAGGCCGTAACCGCAATATTGTTTTTAGCGGCCTCGGCTAGGCGCATCGGCAAGGTGTAGCC
>CAYRYI010000073.1:460-3539 GCA_964428455.1 uncultured Candidatus Saccharibacteria bacterium | reverse complement strand
TCCATTATACACCATACGCAATAACTTGTCAATAGCTAGATACAATGTCAACTAAAAGTGGCTTAGATAAGGCATTTTATCACCATGGTAGCTATAATAATGCTCTTTCAGAACCAAATCAAGCGTTTCGCTAAGCTTAGCCTAATGAAGCGCCTGCCTGCCCGCTGGCGGGTTACCTTGAGAAAACCTCTAAGCGAGCCCGCCCAATTTTTCGAAACTCAAGGAGGAGTCAACCAAGCGCGTAGCCGCGTAAGACGCGGCGTAGCGCAATAAAAATAGGGAGGTTGTAAAGGTCTCCTCCTTGCCTGCCCGTCCGAAGCTTTAGCGCAGGCGGGGTGGAGAAAAATTGCGGCGGGCGAGCGCATTGCCGAGCTCCTGCTTCTATAGTAGAGTAAGTACCGATGCACTTTATCCTGAAGCTGGGTTTACGTCTGGCATTTACGGCCGCGGCGATGTACGGCCTACAGTGGTATTTTCCGTCGGGGTTCATTGTTTCTGCCGACCCCAAAACATTCTTAGGGGTCGCAGGCCTCATCGTACTGGTGCATACGGTCCTGCGGCCGATTCTGAAACTGATCTCATTTCCCCTACTCCTCCTCACCCTCGGCCTCTTCAATATCGTGATTAATCTGGCGTTACTGCTTCTAGTTGACTATTATTCAACGGCGCTCACCATCTCCGGCTGGAAGACGGCTCTTATAAGCTCCATCATCCTCGGCATCGCAAACTCCTTATTCTAAAACATAATCCATAACC
This sequence comes from uncultured Candidatus Saccharibacteria bacterium, assembly GCA_964428455.1. Classification (GTDB taxonomy): domain Bacteria; phylum Patescibacteriota; class Minisyncoccia; order Sungbacterales; family JACQCQ01; genus JACOZA01. The sequence goes on along the minus strand of CAYRYI010000073.1, from coordinate 2,783 downwards.
TATGTCATTCATTAAACCGGCATTGCCGATAATCCAAATCATTCTCGCGGTACTCGTGGTAGTCTCGATTCTGCTGCAGCAGCGCGGATCGGGACTTTCAACGGCGTTTGGGGGCGACGGCAACATTTACCGCACCAAGCGCGGAGTGGAGAAAAGCATATTTCGCGCGACCATCATTCTCACGATTCTGCTTGCCGCCTCGGCGGTGCTGAACGTAATCATTTCGTAAATGTCCACCGAAGAACTTAAAGGAAGCCCGCCGGGGGAAAACCCGGCGGTGCCGGCCAATTCATTCAGGGCGCTCGCGTTTCGCGACTGGCTTTACATTCCGCATGTCCTGGGACGGCGTGAACGGGCGGTGCTAGGATTTTTTGTTGCGCTTGCCATTATCTCCGGCTCTACCGCCGCATCGCTAGCTCTTTTTAAATTAACGCAGGAGGCGCCGAAGCGCGGCGGGGTTTTCCGCGAAGGAGTGGCGCGCGCGCCGGAGCGCATAAACCCGCTTTTTCTTTCAAACAACGATACCGACCGCGACATTGCCGCGCTTATTTTTTCAACGCTGTTTTATTATGACGCCGACGGCGCCCTGAAACCCGGCATTGCTGAAGGATATTCCGTCAGTGACGACGGAAAGTCATACAACGTCAACTTAAAAAAGAATGTGCGCTGGCACGACGGGGCGGCGTTAACAGCGGACGATGTTGTTTACACTGTTAAAACCATCCAAGACCCGGCTTATAAGAGTTTCCTGCGACCTAATTGGCAGGGAGTAACCATCGAGCGCCTCGGCGAATATGAGGTGCGCTTTGTCCTAAAACAGCCGTATTCACCTTTTCTGCAAAACTTGGTGCTCCCCATCATCCCCCAGCATATCTGGAAGCGCATCCCGGGGGAGGCGGCGACGTTGGCTGACGCTAACTTGCGGCCGATCGGTTCGGGACCGTATCTCTTCGCTGGTTTTGAAAAAAACAAAGACGGCATCATCACAAGCTACAGACTTGAAGCGGCGACCAATTTTTATCTTGCGGGACCTTACATAGAAACAATCGAGTTCAAACTCTACGACACCGAGGAGCAGTTGATCCGAGCCTATCAGGGCGGAGAAATTGACGGCATTAACGCCCTATCGGCGAAAAACATCGAGCGCGTGAAAAATCTCGGCGCCACGGTTTCGAATATCCGCATCCCGCGCATCTTCGCCATTTTCTTGAATGAAGCGCATCCGGCGCTTGCCGACCGCGCGGTTCGCCAGGCCCTGGCCTGGAGCATTCCTCGAAAAGATCTCATCACCAAGGTTCTGGGCGGAGGCGCGATTGAGATTGATTCGCCTATCCCGCCGGGAACCTTCGGCTACAATGCGGATATTCCATCCGCGGACTTTAATTTGGAAAAAGCCAGCTCGACTTTGGCCAAAGCCGGCTGGCAGGATCTAGATGGGGATGGCCTGCGCGAAAAAAAGCCGGCGAAGAAAGGCGGCGCGCCGACCCCGCTTAAAATCACCATCGCCACGTCCGATTGGCGCGATCTCGCCGAGACCGCCAACCTCATAAAAGAGTATTGGACGAAGATCGGAGCAGAGGTAGAAATTAGAACTTTGCCGGTGAACGAACTTGAATCAGCGGTTATTCGGCCAAGAGCCTATGATGCGTTGCTCTTTGGTGAAATCTTGGGCCACGATCCGGACCCGTTTGCCTTCTGGCATTCATCCCAGCTTAAGGATCCAGGGCTTAATATCGCTCTTTACCACTCGAAAAAAGTTGATACTTTGCTGGAAGAGGCGCGGCGGGCCACCGATCGCGGCCAAGTCGAGGCTAACTATAAAGAATTCCAAAAGATCATCGCGGAAGATTTCCCGGCAATTTTTCTCTATTCCCCCGCTTATTTTTACGCCACCAGGCCGACCATTCGCGGGATCAATCTGAAAACGCTTGTACTCCCTTCGGAGCGATTCGCAGAAACCCATCTATGGCACATAAAAACAAAAAGGGTGTTTTGATTTCAATCATGCTACAACTCGAAAAATCAAGTGGGCTGCCGCTGGAGCTTGACGACTCGCTGAAGCTGGTGTTTCCGAACGAGGTGATGGTGCATAGCCAAACATCAAGAACCATCGACGACCTCCAGCCGTTCCTTTACGAGAACGCATCTGCCCCGAATCCGCTAATCTATAGGGTATTCCACGATGTCGGGTTTACAGTACACGCAAGCCGCATCCACGCGGCGGGATTACGCTATGACGTCACCGCCATTAATACCGGAACAATCCAATTTGATGACGGCACGAATGAGTTTTTTCGCACCGCGGGACACTATCACAAGCCGA
>CAYRYI010000073.1:0-450 GCA_964428455.1 uncultured Candidatus Saccharibacteria bacterium | reverse complement strand
CCTTGATGGCGGGAAAAGTTATATGACGACATAGCATTTTTTATCGAAATATCATATCCGGAAATATATGAAGTGCTGGCCGGCCGCGGACGCTGGATAATCCAGCGCTACGAAACCGATCCGGCCCAAATTGACGAGATATATTTGGTTGAGGCCGGACCCGGAGAAAAGATTTGCGTCCCGCCGTCATTCGGGCATATCACAATTAATGCTGAAACCGAGCCACTCGTGATTGCCAATGTCATCGCCGATAAAGTCGGATATGATTATGAGCCGTACAAGATTCTAAGGGGCGCGGCCGCGCGCCTCCTTGCATCGGAGGCACCCAGTATGATAGAAATAGAAAGTAATCGGAACTATCGAGTGGTTCCTCCTCTTCGGAAGTTGAAACCCAAAAAAGACTGGTACAACGGGTATTTTGATCCGCTCTACTCGGTTCTTGCGTCAAAT
>CAYRYI010000072.1:1635-3752 GCA_964428455.1 uncultured Candidatus Saccharibacteria bacterium | reverse complement strand
TAAAACAATTCGGCCCGGCGATCCAGCAGATCGCCGAAGAAAAAGGAATAGCGGTTGATAAGATTGTCGAGACCATCGGCATGGCTTTGGCCGCGGCCTACAAAAAAGATTATGGCAAGAAGGGGCAGATCATCCGCGCCACTTTCGATCCCAAGACCGGGGATGTCACCATGCGCCAGGTTAAAATCGTGGTGGATGAGTCAATGTTAAAAAGCGACGAGGAGATCGCGGCGGAGGACGAGGAGCGCGCGAGCCGCCTGGCGGAGGGCGTAAGACGCGCCGCCGAGGGCGGCATGCGCCATAGAGACGAAGACGAAGACGAGTTTCTTGGCGAAGGCGAGAAGAAGGTCAGATTCAATCCGGAAAAGCACCTTATGCTTGATGAGGCCCAAAAAATAAATCCTGGAGCCAAACTGGAAGATGAGATTGAATTTCCGCTGGAGTTTAAAGAAGATTTCGGACGTATCGCGGCCCAGACCGCTAAGCAAGTTATAATCCAGCGCATCCGCGAGGCCGAGCGCGACGCCATTTATAACGAATACAAGGATCGCGAGGGCGAGTTAATCACGGGGCTGATTCAGCGCATCGAGGGGCGCAATGTGTTTATTGACGTCGGGCGCACGACGGCGCTTCTGCCGCCGGAGGAACAGATGCCTTTTGAAAGATACAACATCGGCGAGCGTATCAAGATGCTGGTAATCGCGGTGGAAAAAAATCCGAGAGGCCCGGGGATCATTGTTTCGCGGTCACACCCGCGGCTCGTCAAGAAACTTTTCGAGTTGGAGGTGCCGGAGATCGCCTCGGGCAGTGTGGAGATTAAACTAATCGCGCGCGAAGCCGGCTCGCGGTCAAAAATCGCCGTAGTCTCGCACCAGGACGGCGTGGATCCAGTGGGATCCTTGGTCGGTCAGAAGGGCGTTCGGGTTTCTACCGTGATTCACGAGCTAAATGGGGAAAAAATCGACATTATCGAGTGGTCGGAAGACCAGCCGAACTTCATCGCGCACGCCCTGTCGCCCTCAAAAGTCGTTGACGTGGAGATAAGACCCGAAACGCGCGAGGCCCGCGCGATCGTGCCGGACGATCAGCTGTCGCTAGCTATCGGAAAAGGGGGGCAAAACGTGCGCCTCGCGGCCAAACTCACCGGCTGGAAAATTGACGTGCGTTCGGATAAAAAAGCCGAAGAGCCAGCCGGGCCGGATAATGAAGCCGCCGCCGAAGCAAAAACCGCCGCCGAAACCGATACAAAAGATTCCGAAAAAACTCCGGAAACAGAAACCGCGACGGAAGAAAAAGAAGAAAAAACCGGCAAAGAAACGCCGACGAAATCAAAAAAAGAAACTAAACCTAAAAAGAAAAGAGCAGCTAAAAAGTCGAAAACTACAAATGGAAGCTAATAGTAACTAGTTACTAGTAACTAATGGCTATCGTCTAAAACAATGTTTTCTACCTCCTCTCCATTTCTTCCCATCATCGTCTCGCTCGGTTCCATCGCCTTCGCGCTTTTTACGATGTATTTGGTGAAACAAAATCCCCGCGGCAACGCCAAGATGATCGAAATTGCCGATGCCATCCGTGAAGGGTCACGCGCCTACCTCAAGCGCCAGAACATCACAGTTGCCGGCGCGGCCGCGGTCGTTACGATTTTAATTTGGTATTTCATCAATGGCACGACTGCTGCGGGATTTTTAATCGGCGCCTTTGCCTCGGGGTTAGCCGGGTATCTTGGCATGATGACGGCGGTGGATACGAACTCGCGCACTGCCGAGGCCGCGCGCGAAGGGCTCGCCAAAGCCTTTAAAATGGCCTATCGCGGCGGGTCGGTCACGGGGTTTCTGGTGGTGGGCCTAGCGCTTCTTTCCGTATCGCTTTTTTACGCCATAACCTCGAATGTTAATGCTTTGGTTGGGCTTGCCTTCGGCGGGTCGCTGATTTCAATATTCGCCAGGCTCGGCGGAGGGATTTATACCAAGGGAGCGGATGTGGGAGCAGACTTGGTCGGCAAAGTTGAATCGGGAATCCCCGAGGACGACCCCAGAAATCCGGCAGTCATCGCGGATAATGTCGGGGATAACGTCGGGGACTGCGCCGGTATGGCCGCCGATGTATTTGAGTCG
>CAYRYI010000072.1:0-1625 GCA_964428455.1 uncultured Candidatus Saccharibacteria bacterium | reverse complement strand
CCTACGCCGTTACAACTATCGCCGCCATGCTTTTGGGCCAGCTTATTTTTCCTGGAAAAGAGGCGATCTTGCTTTATCCGCTGATGTTGGGCGCCGCGTCCATTGTAGCCTCCATCATCGGCAACTTTTTTGTGTCGGTAAAATCCGGCGGGTCTATCATGGGCGGACTTTACCGCGGGCTCATCTCATCCTCGGTGATCGCCGCCATATTTTTCTATCCCATTACGCGCGCCATGTTTGACGTGGGCGACGTTTCGCGGATATTTTGGGCGGGCATCATCGGCCTTCTGGTTACCGCCGGCATGATGGCCGCTACCGAATACTACACCTCCAAAAAATTCCGGCCGGTGAAGTTGATTGCCAAGGCCTCCACCACGGGACACGGCACAAATATGATCATGGGACTCGCTATGTCAATGGAAGCCACCGCGCTTCCGATCATGATTATCTCGGCGGGGGTGCTCGGGGCCTATCTACTTTTCGGCCTTTATGGCATTGCTGTCGCGGCCGTTGCCATGCTTTCACTTGCAGGAATTATCGTCGCGATTGATTCATTCGGCCCGATTACCGACAACGCCGGCGGCATTGCGGAGATGGCGAGCTTGCCCGATGAGGTGAGAGCCGTTACCGATCCCATGGATGCCGTGGGAAACACCACTAAAGCTATCACCAAAGGTTACGCGATCGCTTCAGCCGGGCTTGCGGCGCTTGTGCTTTTCGCTTCTTACACGGAAGAGCTGAAAAATTTTGGCAAGCTGGTAACATTTGATTTATCAAACCCGTTCATCTTAGTCGGTCTTTTCGTGGGCGGCATGATGCCGTATCTTTTCGGCTCGATTGCCATGCGGGCTGTCGGCAAAGCTGCGGGGAATATCGTGGACGAGGTGCGGCGACAGTTTCGCGAGATCCCCGGCATTTTGGAAGGCACGGCCAAACCCGACTACGGCAAGGCGGTTGATATTGTAACTAAAGCCGCGCTCCGCGAGATGATCGTCCCCGCCCTAATTCCCGTCGCGATTCCAGTCTTGATCGTTCTTATTATGCGGGGGCACGCCGCGGAGGTTATCGGCGGAGTTCTCATGGGTTCTCTTCTCACCGGCCTTTTTGTGGCGCTTTCGATGACAGCGGGGGGCGCGGCGTGGGACAACGCCAAAAAATATATTGAAGAAGGAAACTACGGCGGCAAAAAATCCCCCGCGCACCAAGCCGCCATCACCGGAGACACCGTAGGCGACCCTTATAAAGACACTGCGGGGCCCGCGATAAATCCCATGATTAAGATCGTGAACATCGTAGCACTCCTATTAGTCCGATTCCTTTAGTGCGATTTTTTAGTCTGCTGACAGCCAAACGAAATACACATATTACACACGATAGTGTATAAGATGTGTATTTGAAATTGCGCGAGACCAAAATATCGCTTGCTTGCACCGCGATCATTTTTTGCAACGCCCGCGGTCAGCACTATTACGATGCTGTTGACAGCGGGATGGTGGCGTTGTAGTAAACACTTAGCGTGAGCGCTGGGATTGGCTCGGCGGCTCGCCGGTTCTCTTAACCTCGCCGCAGCGGAAGGACCGCCGCGGAGATACCGAGGAAAGGATCCTCGGGAGAAGGGAGAAGGA
>CAYRYI010000071.1:0-3765 GCA_964428455.1 uncultured Candidatus Saccharibacteria bacterium | reverse complement strand
CAAGCCTCGTTCCGCTCCATCGCCAAACATTACGAATAATACAACGCACCAGCGTTTCCTTAATTTTACATTTTGCAATTTGAATTTTAAATTAACTTATGTTCCCCAAACCCATCCTCGATTTAGCCGAGCTTTTATCCAAACTCCCGGGTATAGGACCAAGACAGGCGTCGCGCCTGGCGTTTTTTATTTTGCGCGAGTCAAAAGGTTACGCATCCGCTTTAACTTCAGCGATAAAAAATGTTACCGAACGAGTGCGCCCCTGCGTACAATGTTTCCGCTCGATGGACGCGAATGGCAACGGCAAAGATGGCATCTGCGACATCTGCAAAGACCCAAAGCGCGATCAGCAAAGCGTCTGCATCGTAGAAAAAGAAATTGACATCCCTAATATCGAAAAAACCAAAGTGTTCCACGGAACGTATCATGTCCTTGGCGGCGGTATTTCGCTCCTCGAAAAAGACTCACCGGAACGCGCCCGCGTGGAAGACCTTTACCGGCGCGTTGAAAAACTGGCCGTAGACGTCTCACCGCTAGAGATTATAATCGCAACCAGCCCGACTACCGAGGGAGATGCCACCGCCCTTTATCTTGAAAGGACCCTGGAGCCCTTGGCGAAAAAGTCTTCTGGGGTATCCATTTCTCGCCTCGGCCGCGGGCTTTCCATGGGCGCGGAAGTCGAATATGCCGACGAGGTCACGCTCGAGGAAGCTCTTAAACACCGCACAAAATCGGTCTAGCGAACACCGCTCCTGGATTTAAAAAGCTTCTTGCCAGCTACGAACCAAATACACATATTACACACTATCCCTCGGCTCTACTCGGGACAAGTGATGAAATCTGAAAGATTGAAATTTCTTCAAGCTATCGAGATAGCACAACTTGTGGTGAGCCCGTCGAACTATAGTGTGTAATATGTGTATTTGAGATTAAAGATAGTAAACCCCGTTACAGGGTGACTACGGGCTTACGCTCGCGGCATTTCATTTTAGATTTTACAATACGTTGCAATTCATCCACAGCCTTACGGCCGCGGCTTCTTTGCAACGGGGTAAATATGCTATAGGCAAACAAAAATCTTATTTACGGAGAATCTTTTTGATTAGAACGTCCGTGAAGTGCTGCCGATGGCCCTTCTTTTTGCGATACCGGGTTTTGGCGTGGTACTTAAAAACAATCACCTTGCGGCCTCTCGCCTGTTTCAATACTTCCGCCTCCACTTTGGCGTTTTCAACGACAGGGTCGCCGATTTCCGCAGCTTTGTCGTCCGCCACCAAAAGCACCTTGTCAAACGAAATCTTCCCGCCTTCCTTGGTGGGCAGTTTTTCTATCCTAATTTTCTTGTCCTCGGTAACAAGATACTGCTTGCCACCGGTCTCAATCACGGCAAATTTCATAACGAAACGACTCTATCATGCGGGGCATACCCATGCAAGCCCCGTTATAAGTTCATCGAAAGTCCTTTGTAAGATTTGCGGTAAGGCGAAGCTGAGCTTAGCTCAGTGAAGCCGCCCCTACGACTTAGGCCATCTTTAAAGAAAGTTGATCTTTAAACTTCTAACGGGGCGAGTCTTCGCGGCGGGGCCCGCCGAGCTATTCCTCGGAAACCGTGCTGGATACGGCCGCCAGCTCGCCGGCGATCGATTTGCCGCCCAGCTTCAGAATATCCTTATCAATCTTGCCGAACTCCCGAGTGGAGTGATTATAGGTGTTCACGGTAGTCTGCAGGTGACCGCCGATCTTAGTGTGAAAATCCGAATATGAGCGCAAATGCTTCTCGAGCTGCCCGATATTTTTCAGAATATCCTTGGTTGATTCCTGAATCTGATAAGCGCGCATGCCAACGATCATCGACTGGAGCGTAACGTAGAAAGTGGTCGGCGATACTATATGCACCTTCTTCTCATTCACGGCATAATCTATGAGATCCCGGGTATTGACTTTCAACGCCCCCACCGTGTTCACCAAAAGATCGTAATAAATGCCCTCAGCCGGAATAAACATGAAAGCAAATTCGGTAGTCCCCTCTCCCGGCCGGATGTATTTGGCGGTTTCATCAATACGCTTCTTTAAATCCTGCTTGAAAGTTTTTTCCAATTCCTCACGGCGCGCCGGATCGCGCTCCTCGACAATTCGGTTATAATTTTCCAGGGAGAATTTCGAGTCAATGGGTATGATTTTATCGCCAAAGAAAAGCGCCGCGTCAACAATCTCGCCGTCCTGGAAGGCGTACTGCATTTGGTATTGCTTCGGCTGAAAGGCATTTTTCAGAAGCGTTTCAAGATAATACTCGCCGAAAACGCCGCGCTGTTTTGGATTTTTCAGAATATCCTGAAGCCGCTCCAGCTGATCGGCGAAGTTAACGACTTGGCGATTGGTTTCATCCAGCTTAGCCAGCCGATCAGTTACATCGCGAATAATCTTGGCCGACTCGCCGAACTGCGACTGCATGGCCTTCGAAGATTCGCCGAGGCGCAAATCCAGCATCCGGGTAATTTCCGAGATCTGATTTTGCAAAAGCACAAGCGACTGATCTCCTTCGGCCTTTTTCTGGTTTCGCGAAAGCAGGAAGCCCAAAACCAGAAATCCGATGACGATTAAGGCTCCGATAATAAAAAGCTCCATAATTTACTCCAGTAACGCCTTTATTTCATTTATCCTTGACTTTGCCTCCGATTCTGATCCAGCTTCAATGGTAAGCCGCAGCAGCGGCTCGGTATTGGACATTCTTATATTAAACCACCACGTCAGATTCTGCACGCTGACCCCATCCAGCCGGCTCGAGATATGCGGCTTATAAACGGCAATGATTTTTGCCAGAGCCTCTTTTGGCGCTTTATGCGGGATGCTCGACTGCGAAAAATATCCGCTCGCGTAATGGCGCGTCAATTCGGAAACTGGGCGCGACGCTGAAGCCACTAACGAAAAAACACGAAGCATGGTGTATATCGCCGAGTCGATGTTCAAAAGTTTCTGGTGATAAATATGCCCGGAAATTTCGCCGCCCAAAACTGCTCCCACCCTCTCCATTTCAGCCCGCACATGGACTCCTCCAACCTTGGTCACAAATAACTCCCCGCCGTAGGCCTCAATCAAGGGAGCAAGAAACCGCGAGTGCGTGAGCTCAAAGACAAACCGCGCCCCGCGCTTTTTTTCCAATTCACGCACCGCCAAGAGCCCGAAGAGAATATCCGTACGTATCGGGTTGCCCTTCTCGTCAAAAAATTCGGCGCGGTCACCGTCGCCGTCAAAGGCTACGCCGACTTGGTACTTGGCGGTTTTTAACTCGCGCCGCATCAACTCTGTAACACTCGGTGCCAACGGATTCGGTTCATGACGGTGAAAGGCCGGATCCGGATCAAAAAAAATAGGTTTATAGAAAATCCGGTAGGGAGCAAGAGTATCGGGCAAAACGTAAGCCGCAGCGCCCCCCGCGGCGTCAATCAGCGCCCGCAACGAATCCAGGCGCGGCACTAATCGGTGAAGTTTTTTGACGTAGCGCTTGCCCTCGGCTTCCGTGGGAATTAAACGGCCGAAATTATTCTGCGTCTTTTTCGCACCGACCCGTGTAAGCGACCGAATCGTACGTAACCCACTTGACAAGCCGATCTCCTTCCCTCTCCCATAAAATAGCTTGAAGCCGTTATAAGACGCGGGGTTGTGCGACGCGGTGATCATGATCCCCCCATCGCGCTCGCGCGCCGTCCCGAAAATATAAATAGCCTGCGGCGTGGTAGCAATGCCGAGGTCATAGCAATCAGCCCC
>CAYRYI010000070.1:0-3802 GCA_964428455.1 uncultured Candidatus Saccharibacteria bacterium | reverse complement strand
AATTCTCGCGCATCTCCGGCTCAATGTAGCGAAGCCCTAATTTCTTATACAGCTCCTCTTCGGTCCGCCCCGCAATCATTTCCTCTTTTCCTTTTTCCTTTTCCCCTCTTAATTTAAACAGTCCGTATTCATTCAGCTTCCAGCCCTTTTTGAGCGCAATCTGGCGCAAAGCCACATTATGATTTTTGGAACCGGTAAAATAATTAAGCGCGGCGCCGAACGATTCGCGCGGCACGACCCGCAAGTCTATATCCAATCCGTTTTTCATCCGGACCATGGATTTTGTCTCGCCGTGCGCGTAAACATTCACGACATCCTTCAGACCGACAAAATGCGCCATCACCACTTTTGGTTTTCGGGAAACCGCCAGAATATCCACGTCCCCGATGGTCTCTTTCCAGCGGCGAACCGAACCGGCCACGACCAGTTCATCAACTTCTTTCAAGGACTTGAGTTCCGCCTCCAACGCGCGGACATACGGCAAAATATCGCCAAGACGCCATCTGCCGCCCGACTGCTTTAAAAACTCAATGCCTTTTAAAATTTTTTCCTCCGATTTTTTGCCGAAACCCGCGAGCCCCGCAATTTTACCGGCCTCGGCGGCTTTTTCCAGGTCCGCAACACTTTTAATTTTCAATTTTAGCCAGAGCGTTTTTATGGCTTTGGGCCCCACGCCCTCGATTGCGGTAAGTCCCGAAATATCTACGGGAATTTTCTTTTTCATCTGCTCGTATTCGCGCACATGCCCGGTCGCGAGATACTCATCGATTTTTTCCGCGATACCCCGCCCCACCGAAGGAATGCCCATTAAGGCTTTCACGCCGCCTTTCTTATATACTTCACGGACATCCGTCCCTGATGACGCAATTGATTCGGACGCCTTCTTGTAGGCGCGCGGCTTAAAAGGCACATCCTGCATTTCGAGGAGCTCTGCCATCTCGATAAAAATTTTGGCGAGGTCCTGGTTGATCACGAAACTTTTTTAGGAAACACCGAACGGTATAATAGAAAAAGTATCGAAGCTCCAACTGTTGCGGTGGCCCCCGCCATCAGGAAGAGCGCGCGGAAACCGTAAGCGTCAACAATGAGGCCTGCAAGCGCGCTTGCAAACCCCACGGCCAGCGCCACAGTAACGTTTTCCACGCCCCAATCGTAGCCCTCTTTTTCTTGATCAATCTTCTTGGTGAAAATCTTGTACCAAGCCGGAAGGTCAATCGCGCGCCCCAAGCCGGCCAGGGCCTGAATCAAATAAATATGAAGCGGCGTTTCGGCGAAGGCAAAGAGAAACAGCGCCGCGGCAGTGGTAAACCCCCCAATAACCAGAAAAATATACTCGTCCCAATCACCGCGGGTGCGATCGAGAAACCGCCCGACCGGAATCTGCAAAACCCACATCACCATATAGATTGCCGAGGCAAAACCGGCAACTTTCACATCCCCGCCCACAATCCGATCAGCGATAAAAATCGGCAGAATCGGCCCTAAAAATCCGATGCCCGCCAAGACGAAAAAATCGGAAATTACAAGCATCCGCACGATCGGGTTCATGCCCTGCGTCGCCAGGCGGGAAAGTGACATAGCCTATACTCCAATCTAGCAAAAATAAAAAGCCAGCGCATCTCAAACGAAGCTCAGACAAAATAAGCGCATACACATCTCATACACTATCGTGTATAAGATGTGTACTTAGAGAAAGATAGATATTTTAGAATAAGCTAGGTGTCTTGCTTTCTTCGGTAGCGGTTTGGGGCGTTATTTCTGCTGCACCCGATACCGGCGCCTCTAGGATCAGCTCCGGCAATTTACGAAAACTTTGGCGCAGTGTTTCCATCACCGCTCCCGCCCGAAGGGCTGCCGCCGGATGGAACATCGGGATAATCTTTTTTCCATCCACCCAGAAAATTTTCCCCTGATCGCGCGAGATCTTCGCCTCCGGCAAGAAATAATTCATGCTGTAACGGCCTAGGGGAACGATCGCCTTGGGATTTATAATTTCGACTTGGCGCGTGAGATACGGTTTATAGGCCTCGATCTCCTCCGGCTCGGGGTCGCGGTTTTCCGGCGGCCGGCGCTTGACGATATTGGTAATATAAACCCCCTCGCGCCTCCAGCCGATCTCGCCGATCAGCTTATCCAAAAGTTTTCCGGCCGTTCCCACGAAGGGACGTTTCAAGCGGTCTTCATGAAATCCCGGCGCCTCGCCTATAAAAAGCACCTCCGCGTCGGGATTGCCTTCGCCGAAAACCATGTATGAGACGTTTTTAAGCGGCAAGGTATCGTCCGCTTCCATCTCTTTTTCAAGCGCTGTGAGCGCCTCTGTCTTTGTCATGCGCCCAGTATATGCAATGCGCCGCTTGAGGCAAAACGGAACATCTCGTAAATAATTCCGGCGCCAAACATTAAGAGCAAGGCCCACCAAACCGCTGCGGGAAGCGACCGGACCAATTTGTGACGCGGAAGCTTCCGCCACAGCCGAATGAGCGTGATATTATCAAGCCCGATAGCCACCGCCCCGATGAAGCTGACCACCGCAATGAAATCGGAGACCCCTGCGCCGATCAGAATAAACGGGGCCACTAAGGCCAAAATCCAGGCAAGCCGCTTAGGAACACCCAGGTCAAACTGCAAAAATCCTTTATAAGTGAGACCGATGCCGATAAATGAGGTAATGGTTGCGAGAAAGCCCACCGCGCTGCCAAGAAGCATTATGCGCGGGCCCAGAAGCTGTGCCATGCCGCTGATCGCCTCTTTGGAAACGCCGCCGGCGCTTGTCGACATCACACCGAAGACAAACCCGAGATAAAGCAAAGAGGGCATAACCGTTCCTATGACAAGCAAAGAGCGAAACCCGCTGACATTTCTTCCGAACGCCTCGAAAACTCTCGGGATCACGGGCGTGCCTGTTAGCGCGAAAAGGATAGCGCCGTAAGCCAAGGGAAGTTTGGCGGGGTCGCTTGCGCTAAATATTGCCGTGTCCGCGTGAGGCAAAGAAACGCCAATGATCGCCAAGAGCGCCAAGACTAAAAAGATTGTAAGCCAGCCCTCAACATCGGTTGAGAAAGACGAGTCAAAAGAAAACACCGCGGCCCCGATTAAGAAAAACACGGCCATGCCGGCGAGCGCGCTAAAGCCGGGGAAAATGGGAGAGATAAGCGCGACGAGGAAAACACTGCCGAGAAGCAGATAGGCCACCATGGTGCCCGTGAGCGCTAAGGCGTGAGAAACCGTGACTCGGGTTTGCCACTTTTTCCCAAGATAGATCGCGGCATACCCCGGCAGACGGTGGCGCGCGGGCGTTGCCGCCACCACGTCGCCGTACATTAAATGAACCAATGTCATCGCGCCAGCCAGAACTAAGATCATCGCACTACCCCAGATAAATCCTGCCTTAGAAATTAAAAACGGCAGGGTAAAAACTCCGACTCCCACAATCGTGCCCACAAGAAGCAAAAGTCCTTGCCAGTAACGCGAGAGCATAGGAGTCAGATCTCCATCACCTTTTCTTTGCGAATCAACTCGATAATTTTCCCCACCAGAGTTTTAGGATCGGAGTCATAGATAATCTTGCCTGATCCGCGGTGAGCTTTGTCCACGATATTGCGCACCTCATCCGCAATCCCGCCGGTATTCTCAAGAATGCCTATTGGTTTTTGGTCTTCAAAAGCATTCGTGAACTCGTTTAATGTACCGATGCGGCCGCAGGTAATAATTATGGCGTCGGCCGCGCGCGTCAAGAGCAAATTGCGTCCCGAGTAGCCAAAACCGGTATAGACAATTAGATCATGATAATCGAGCGGCAACT
>CAYRYI010000069.1:0-3950 GCA_964428455.1 uncultured Candidatus Saccharibacteria bacterium | reverse complement strand
ATTCATACTAATGATACGAATACACTAATTCATTAGTATAATTCGCATGCATTAGTATATTGGCATTGCGCTTACTTATTTATTTTTTATTTGCAATTTGTGCCAGCGCCACGACCAATTTGCGCTGATTTCCATTTATAACATTCATAAGCCCGCGAATCGGGCTAACTATAACTCCTACTAATTGGCCGAGTAGCTCCTGCTTTGACGGCAGCTTGGCAAGCGCCACCACCTCCTGTTTCGATAACTCCCGGCCGCCCAAAACCCCGCCGATAATTTTCAAATTATCCGGGTTGGAACGCGAAAACTTATGCAAAAACTTAGCCGGCGCAATCTCATCGCCGAAGCCGAATACCACACCAATCTCACCTTTGTAGTCAAGAAACGGAAAATGAATTTTGGCGGCGTCAAAGGCGCGCTGGATCAAGGTTTTTTTAGCAACCTTAAACTCCGCCTCCTCTTTTTTCAGCGCGCGGCGCAATTCCTGCTGTTTGGCAACGGATAAGCCATGGAAGTCGGAAAAAATCACGACCTTCTGCGAAGCGGCTTTTTCTTGCAATTCATCAACGATTTGGGATTTCTGAGATTTGGTTTGCATAGCGTTAGAAAGCTAGAACCTAGAAGCTAGTGCCTAGAAACTGTTACTTGAAAAAAATAAAAGACTCGATTTCTCAAGCCGCAAAAACCGTCCGTGAGGATTCGAGAGATTACTTCTCGGCAGGACTTCTGGCACGTTGTGCAGAACTTAGAACTAAGATCTTAGATCTAAGTTCTTGGTTCTAGTGTTTGCGCCCGCCTGCGGTCTTTGAAGCTTTCCGCCTCCGCCGATTGGCGGACCACGGATTGTACTTTCCGAGTTTAGCGAATACACCGAAGCTGTCAATGGCTAGCGCAAACCCCGTTAGAACGGGTGTTCCGCCGACTGCTTCACTGAAGCTTCAACGATACAAGTAGGGATCGGCGGTGTTCTAACGGGGTAAATGTTCCGCTTTGGCGCGGTTATGCTCCTCTAAGGTCTTTGAAAAGATGGTCTCGCCGTTTTTGGACGAAAGGTAATAAAGATACGGGCTTGCTTTCGGATAAACCGCCGCGCGGATGGCGGAAAGCCCGGGATTGGCAATAGGACTCTGCGGGAGGCCGCGGTATTTATATGTATTGTACGGAGAATCAACCGCCTTGTCCTGATTTGTTGGCGGCGTCCCGTTATGCCCCCTTATATAAATTAGCGTCGCGTCCACCTGCAATGGGATGCCGAGCTCCAGCCGTTTCCATAAAATTCCAGAAACCAGCGCGCGATCTTCGCCGCTTGTAACTTCCTCTTCAATAAGCGAGGCGATCGTCAGAACGTCAAAGAGAGATTTTTTCTGCCGCGAAATTTCCTGGCGGATATCGGAGCCGACGCGCCTTTCGAAATTCGCCAGCATTTTTTTAACAATCTCCTCGACCGCGGCGTCGCGATAAACCCGGTAAGTATCGGGGAATAAGTATCCCTCAAGCCCCACACCGGCCGGCTTGTCTTTTAAGAAATCAAACTCCCTCGAAAAATCTTTGGGCCGCGGCAAATCGCGCGCTCTCGTATAATCCGCCGCCGGAAACCCAGCGATCTCCCACAGCTCCTCCGCTTGGGCGATGCCACTGCGCTCGAGATAAAACCCGATGTCGCGCAAATTCCAGCCCTCGGGAATTACGAGAAATCTTTCGTTGGGGTACTCCTCTCCCCGCACCAAGTTCTCCAAAATTTGCGGGATAGCTGAATTTTCTGAGAAGACGTAAGTCCCCGGCTTTAAGTCATAGGCATTGTTTTTCAGTGTGGCATAAACTACAAACGCCCATTTGGATTGAATCACGCCCTCGTCGCGAAGGATCCCCCCAATCTTTCTTGACCCATATCCTTCAGGAATCTCGATTCTCCTCTCGCCGTAAAAATTCGTGTGCGGCAGAAAGATTTCGTAGGCGAGAAACAAGACGAAAAGAGAAAAGAGAAAAGAGAAAACTATAGTAGAGCGGATAATAAAAAACCACCTGGGTCGCGCGGGCGCTGATTGCAAATCGTTTCTAATCTCGTGCTCCATCGTATTGAAACGGAACAAAAATAAATCCGGGGAAGACTTCTTCTTTATAAACATTTTTGCCGGTCTTCACAACCAGATGAATCGCATTGCCGACGGGAGCCACGATTCTCCCGCCAACCGCCAATTCCTCTTTCCAGACATCGGGAATTTTGTCCGCCAGTGAAGCGGCGGCGATAATCCGATCAAACGGCGTGCCCGCGGGGTAGCCGCGGGTAGCGTTACCCGCAATAAATGTTATGCGCTCGGCGAGTTTGGAATAATGCCCCGCTACAGTCGCGCGGGCGCGCTCAACCAATTCCGTAATTATTTCAATTGCTATCACCCACCCCCCGCCACCTATAATTTCCGCCAGCATCGCGCTCGTCCACCCCGAACCCGATCCGATATCAAGCACGCGGTCGCCCGCACGCGGCTGCAACTTTTCAAACATAAACGCCACGACTGCGGGCTGTGAAATCGTGGCGCCGTATCCAATCGGAAGCGCCGTGTCTTCGTAGGCAAGGTTCATATTCTCCTCGCCCACGAAGCGCGCCCGGTCAACCGCGCGAAAAGCGCCGATAATTTCCGGCGTTTTCAGATAACCTTCCGTCATCAGTTGTTCAAGAAGTTCATCGCGGGTCATAAGTACGAGAAGCCAGAAACTAGAATCTAGAAACGAAACCAGAAATCAAGTTTATCATATCAAATATGCTTCTAGAACTACTTTTTGCCTATGCCCATTTTGCCTCAATCCCTTATTCTCATATTCTTGAGAATATGAGAATAAGGGGAAGTTTGTATAGATGCAAGGGCATTGAGATATTACAAAGGTTTGACGTGTCGTGTACTTTGTGATATAAACTAGGAATAGCCCTTGTGGCTAAATTTGGGTCTTTGAAAGGAGGTGAATTAGAGATGATGACGAAAGAGCGGAAGGGAGAGATCGCCTACCGGCTCTGGAAGTACCGCCTCAAAAAGGAGGGAATCCGCCTCGACGAGCTCGATCGCGAGATCGGGAACATCTCCAAGTCGACAGGCATCCCCCGCGAGGAACTTCGGGAGTTCGTGCAGGAGATCACCGGCGAACTTGTGAAGGAGGCGTTCGAGTCCAAGAAGTAGTGCAGTGAACCACGGCGGGAGAAGGCAAGGTTGGGAGAAATCCCCTAAAAGGGTAATTGCACCTCTCCGCCTTAGGCGGATAAGGGCAGAACAAGAACCTCTCCTCCCTTCTTCCCGCTCCCTAACAGGAGGAATCGGCCGTGCCGATACTGACAGAGGATCAGGTGGACAGGTTGGACAGAAACGTGGACGAGTTGGAGTTGTCCACGCGGGCCTCGAACGTTCTGAAAACGGCGCGTATCCAGTCGATACGCGACCTCGTCGGCTACACCCCGCAACAGCTCATGAAAACGAGGATGTGTGGCAAGAAAACGGTGAAGGAGATCGAGTCCGTTGTAGAGGAGCTCGGCTTCAGGCTTGGCATGGAACTGCCGAGCGAGAAGATTTCCGGCATCAGTCTCGTTGAGCTCGCGGTGGCATTCGCTACCCGAAGCCAAGCCGTCTGCACCTACACGGATCCGCGCGATGGCCAGGAAGCGCAAAACTGCAGTCTCGTCGTTCGCTCCATCCGGCGCCAGGGCCGTTATGGCGAGTTCATGTATAGGTATGATGTCGAGGCCGAACTGGTGTTCCCGAGTGGGAATGTTCCGATCACCATTCTCTACAGCGAGGAGAAGAAAGAAGGCATAGTCGAGCGGAAGCAACCGACCCCACTCCGTTAGACACCCGGGGTGAGGCGAGCGGCCCATAAGAGCTCGCGAGCGGCCAAGAAGTCTTTGGCCGCTTTACTTTATTTATGCACAGTTTTTGCGATACCCGCCCGAGTCGCGCTTGACTGGG
>CAYRYI010000068.1:0-4033 GCA_964428455.1 uncultured Candidatus Saccharibacteria bacterium | reverse complement strand
ATCTTATCGCTGTCGCGTAACCGAACATATCCGACAAAGGAACTTGCACCGCAATTACTTTAATTCCCATGACGCGATCGTCCATTTTATCAATGCGCCCGCGCTTAGAATTCAAATCTCCCGTGACCTCGCCCAAAAACTGCTCGGGCGTCGTTACCTCGACCCGCATGATCGGTTCAAGAATTACGAGCTTCGCCCGCTTGGCGGCCTCTTGCAAGGCCATGGAGCCGGCGATCTTAAAAGCCGCCTCGGACGAATCCACCTCGTGAAATGAGCCGTCATAAAGCGTGACGCGGACATCCACCAGCGGATACCCCGCTAAAACCCCCTTCTCCGTCGCCTCTTTCACGCCCTTTTCCACCGCAGGAATAAACTCCTGTGGAATCACGCCTCCTTTGATTGCATTCTCGAATTCGAATCCCTTGCCGCGCTCCATAGGTTCAACGCGAAGCCAAACGTGTCCGTATTGCCCCCGCCCGCCGGACTGGCGGATATATTTCCCCTCGGCTTCGGCATTATTTTTAATGGTTTCTTTATACGCCACCTGCGGCCGACCGACGTTGGCCTCCACGGAAAATTCGCGCTTCATGCGGTCCACCAAAATTTCCAAATGCAGCTCGCCCATGCCGGAGATTGTTGTGTCTCCTGTCTCCGTATCGCCGGAGATGCGAAACGTCGGATCCTCGTCGGAAAGGCGTTTTAAAGCCATGCCCATTTTTTCCTGATCGGCTTTGGTCTTCGGCTCGATGCGAAGTTTGACCACCGGCTCCGGGAAGATTATTTTCTCAAGCACGATGGGATTATCCGGATCGCAAAGCGTATCTCCGGTGCGCGTGGCTTTCAGCCCCACCAGCGCCCCGATATTCCCCGCCTCGATCTCCTTTAGTTCCTCGCGGTGATTGGCATGCATCCGCAAGATCCGGCCAATACGTTCCTTGTCACCGTTAGTGGCGTTCAATACATAACTTCCGGCGGAAAGTTTGCCGGAATAGACGCGAAAATACGTAAGCTGGCCGACGTATGGGTCGGATTGCAGTTTAAAAGCGAGCGCCGCGAAGGGCTCCTTGTCGTCGGCCTTCCTTGAAATTTCTTCGCCGGTATCCGGATGCACGCCTTTTACCGGCGGCAAATCCAGCGGCGAGGGCAGGTAGTCCACTACCGCATCGAGTACCAACTGCACGCCCTTGTTTTTCAGCGCCGAGCCGGTCAAAACCGGGACAAGCTTATACGAAAGAGTGGCGGCGCGAAGAGCGCTTTTCAATTCCGGAACGGTAATTTCTTTCCCTTCTAGATATCTTTCTGTGAGCAGATCATCGGTTTCCGAGATCTTTTCAACCATTCTATGCCGCCAATCTTCCGCGATTTTTTGCAGATTCTCCGGGATTTCACCCCATACAATATTCTCCCCCTTATCACCCTCAAAATGAACGACTTTCATATTCAATAAGTCAATCAGCCCCTCGAAATTCCCCTCAAGACCGATAGGATACTGCAGAGCAACGGCATTAGAAGTCAATCTATCAAGGATCGACTGGAGGGACCTTTCGAAAGACGCCCCGGTGCGGTCGAGTTTGTTGATAAAGCAAACGCGCGGCACGCGGTAATCGTCGGCGTATCTCCAGTTGGTTTCGGATTGGGGTTCCACGCCTGCCACGCCGTCAAAAATCACAACCGCCCCGTCCAAAACGCGGAGTGAGCGCTTCACCTCGACCGTGAAATCAATGTGCCCGGGCGTATCAATAATATTGATGCGATACTCGCCAGTTTTCTTCAAATTTTTAATTTGATCAGTGAACTCTGCGTCCGCCGAAGCGCTCGGCGAAGGCGGACTTCCTTCTGGATAAAGATATGTTGGTGTCCAAAAAGTATTGGTGGCGGCCGATGTAATGGTAATGCCGCGCTCGCGCTCTTGCTCCATCCAATCCATTACCGTGTCGCCCTCATGCACCTCACCGATTTTATGGGACACGCCCGTATAAAAAAGCACCCGCTCGGATACTGTGGTTTTGCCCGCATCTATGTGAGCAATGATTCCGATATTCCTCGTACGCTCTAATGGATACTCTCTCATATGCTAATGCAAAGTGTAAAAATCAAAGTGAAAAATGACAATCTAAAATTCTAAAATTTGATTAATGAGGCTCATCCCCAATATTTCAACTCTTTAATAAAGCACAACGTGCTACCTTGAGAAAACCCTCATGCGAAGATAGCTTTCCTGGAAACGCTCGGCCGGGGAGTTTGCATGGTTTCCCGATCGCAATCGGGAAAAACTCCGAGGACGGCGAGTCTGAAAATCACGCTGGAATTTTCAGACGCTTTCCAGAAAGCTATCGAGCGCCCGCTACCACGAAAAATGCGCGAACGCCTTATTGGCTTCGGCCATGCGGTGCGTATCCATTTTCTTTTTAACGGCATTCCCCTCGTTTTTGGCGGCAAGCAATAATTCCTCGGCTAATTTTGCCGCCATGGGCTTCCCGGTTTTTTTACGCGCGCCGTCCAAGAGCCAGCGATACGCCAAAGCCACTCTTCGTTCTCCCCTGACCTCGCGCGGCACCTGGTAGTTGGCGCCGCCGATGCGGCGTGATTTTACCTCCACCACCGGCTGGATATTGCGCATCGCCTCGTCAAAAGCCTCGATCGCGGGCTTTTTGGCTTCTTTTTCAAGGATATCGAAAGCTTGGTAAACTATGCTCCGCGCAACAGATTTCTTGCCCTCTTTCATGACGTAATTTATAAGTTTTTCCACCAGCACGTTTCCGTACTTTACATCGCCAGGGATATCGCGTTTGACGTTCCGCTTGCGCCTCATGTTTCAAATCAAAAATTAAAATGAAAAATGACAATGCAAAATGCCAGAATCAAAGCGCCCTTGGCCTGCCTGCCGCAGGCAGACGCTACCATAATTTTGCATTTTGATCTTTACACTTTTCATTGTTTTGGCCGTTTGGCTCCGTACTTCGATCTCTGCTGCTTTCTGGCTGAAACTCCCTGTGTATCCAGTATGCCGCGAACAATATGGTACCGGACCCCCGGCAGGTCTTTGACGCGTCCGCCGCGAATCATTACCACCGAGTGCTCCTGCAAGTTATGCCCCTCGCCCGGAATGTAGGCGGTTACCTCCATGCCGTTGGTGAGACGCACCCGCGCGACTTTACGAAGCGCGGAGTTCGGTTTTTTGGGAGTCATGGTGGTTACTTTTACGCAAACGCCCCGCTTGAAAGGCGAGGAGTAGTACACCGGATGGTTTTTCTTTACGTTAAAACCGCGCTGGAGAGCCGGCGATTTGCTTTTGGTACGCTTTAATTTTCTTCCGTGTTTGGTTAACTGATGAAGTGTGGGCATGACTAATCAAGTGCGATCCCAATATACGAAACGCGCGCTAATAATACTAATGACTAGCGCGTATTCGTATAATTAGTACGAATTAGTATATTAGCATCGCATCCTTCAGAACTATCGCAGTATAGAGATAAACGCCAGGAACGTCAATGTTTTAGCACATGCGCCCCCGTACTTGTGTATGAGTGTGGCGATAAAAGCTAAGCGCCCACCAACAAGCGAAACGCGAAAAACACCAGCGAGCTCAAGAGCTCCGGCAGAAAGACAATCAGCGCTATCAAGAGAAAAAGTCCGTATTGCTCTAGCATCATCTGTAATTTGGTAAAACGGTCGGGCAGGAGTGAAAAAAACACTCTCGACCCGTCAAGCGGCGGAATGGGGAAAAGGTTGAAAATCCCCAGCACCAAATTAGCAATCACCACCGTGGAAAATACGGTAGCCAGACTCTGAATCATTGCCGCCGACAAATAACTCGACAACAACGGATCGAGGAAGCGAAGAAATACTGAAAAAATAATCGCCAGAGAAAGATTTGCCGAAACGCCCGCAATCGCAACCAAAAACGTCCCGCGGCGGATATTCTTGAAAAACATCGGATTAAACGGCACGGGCTTGGCCCAGCCGAAAATTAGGGGCCGCGCGCCGAAAAACGCCGGCAAGGCCATCACGAGCGGAAGCAGCACCGTGCCGA
>CAYRYI010000067.1:0-4036 GCA_964428455.1 uncultured Candidatus Saccharibacteria bacterium | reverse complement strand
TTCTCATCCATCGCTTGGCGGAAATTGATTGAGGAATGTTCCTGCGCGATAATCGGGCGCAGAATGTCGCTTGAAAGAAAGGCGTCAAACTTCGAGGTGACGTAAGGCACCATGTTGGCAAGCGACGCCTCGCCGCCGGCTTTTTCGGCAATCTGCGTCCAGAAAACTTTGACCAGCATATTTTCGCACCGTTCGAGCTTCTGGTCGCGGAAGGCCTTGTCGGCAAACACCCGCCGGATCTCAAAAAGCGTGTTGCCCGAAGTCGGATCGTCCATAACCAGCAGCGCGGCGTTTCTGAAGTACTGCTCGAATTGCGGCCCGCCGGCGATCGACATATTGAAAAGTTTCTCGAAAATCGCCAAAAGCTCGTTGACCAACAGGGTTTTGTGTTCGGGGTAGCGCGCGTCGTATTCAAGCATATTGAGTCCCATGGGCCGCTCGGTGTCGCCGGGGTCGAAATAAATCACATCGTCAATCCGCGAATCCGGCACCATGCCAAGTGCATATTCGGGCAAATCGCCGTGCGGGTCGATCACGCAAACGCCCTCGCCGTTTTTAATATCCTCGGCAATCATGGTCTTTAAGAAATTCGACTTGCCGGTGCCGGTTTGCCCGATGATGTAAAGATGCCGCCTGCGGTCCTCGCGCACCATACGGATTTGGGTCTCAACGCCACGAAACAAATTGAACCCAAGCGGCAATCCTTCTTTTGGCAGGTCCGCCGGAGCTTGGGATTCGCGCGACTTCAGGTTTTCGACGTGCGGGACCTCGAGCGGCGTATTCGGAAAGTGATAAATACTGGTGAGCTCCGCGGCCGAGAGCGTCATGGCTTGGCGCGCATCGAATAGGCGAAATGAATACAGAAAAGCTGCATGCGGCACGCTTCGCGGTTTTTCGCGCTTAAAGCGAAAACTGTTGAAATTCGGATCGGCGAGCTGCAAAAAGGCTTGCTCCAGCGATTGCAGAATTATTTCGGCGCGCTCGTCAGTGGCGGCCGAAGCAACCAGCCGCAAATTCGCCTGAAAAAGAGGCCTTGAGGCCTTATCCTCAAGCGCCTTGGCCCGCGCTTCATCAATGGGTGTCACGCGCGGCGGGGGCTCATCGGGTTTTTTCGCCTTCGGCCCGACTACGATGTCTCTTAAAATACCCCAGCCGGATTTTGACTTCTCGCCCTTGTAATAGCGCGCGGCTTCGGCAAGAATGCGCTTCCTGATATCCGACGGCGCGGGACGAAACACCAACTGCAATGCCGCGCCCTCCGTATCTTCGTGCAGCTTGGTGAAAACCGACGCAATCGCCTTAAGAGGATCGGTTTCCAATGATTTATACGACCGGATGGGCAGGAGCTGGCCTTCCGCGAGCGCGGCATGCGAAATCGCCGCGCCGCCTTCGGGATTAAAAATATTGTAGTCATTAATCTGCATTACAGCCGCGTCTGGGTAATAGGCATGCACCAGCTTCTCCGCCGCATCAGCCAATTTGCGCGGCACCGCAACATAAAAAGAAAGTTCCGTGCCCTTGGCCGGCACGGTCATCTCAAACGCCACCCACGGAGCGCCGCTCACAATCCCGCCACCCTTCAGCACCGAGAGGCCGGCATAGAATTGATCCATCACGGAAATTTTTTCGCGGAGGCGTTCAAGTCCGCTTGCCTCATCGCCCGCACCCGCTTGCGGCAGGCGCACCGAAAGCAGAGCCAAGTTCATAGCGCGCCGGATCTCTTGGCGGCGCCGGAACCAGCGCCAAAAAATCCAGCCGCCCATTGAAAAAACTATCGCGAAAACTCCCAAGGTGTAGAGATAAAGAAAAAAGAGCGAGTCATTCATGAGATTCGAATTATTCCGGGGTTAATTTCCCAGACGCAACGAGTTTTTCGTAATAATGATCGGCTAGTTCATCGTGGAGCGCGTCGATTAAATACGGCATCTCGGATTGAGCCTTTCTTACCGCCGCGCCGATTCCTTTATCCAGCGCCAGCCCGACAAGCGCACTAAGTTCCGGGTCGCCATGGTGAAGATGCCCGGAAACCGGGGGCGCGGACGCCGCCGGACTCGGCGTGGCTCCACTCGACGGAGGTGCGACAATCGCCGCATGCTCGCGGAAAGCCTCGCGAAAAATTTCCTTAGCCTCCGATTTTCCGCCTACGGTCTCCAGCAGGCGTTTTTTCTCATCAAAACGGCGCAAGAGTTCCGCTTCGTTAATGTGTTCCGCGGGGACCGCAGAATGAAGTTCGGGCATAAAACAGTACATTCATTATACTTGATTTTCGCGCTAAACAAATAAGCCTACTTGAGGCGGGCGAAACAGCCAAATGCAAAAGCCGGCGGCAAACTTTAAACCCTTAGGTTCGAAACGCGCTCGCGAAGCTCGGTTTTAAGGCGCGAGATTTCCTCCAGCATCATCTCATCAAAATCAATCCCCCGCTCGCGAAGCCAAAGAACGGCGCTCTCCAGCGGCAAACTTGAGGTCATTTTTTCAAACTCCGTCCGATCCGGCGGGGAAAGCCGCTCGATGATCCGCGTGGTTAGACGCAAACCGGCAAGCTCCGTCAATGAGTGAACAAGGTTTAGCCGTTCTTTTTCCGGCAAAGACAAAAGTCCCAGCTCCTCGATAATGTTTCCTTGAAGCGCCTGTTGAATCAGTGAGTGATCCATAAAAAAATGTAAACGATTATTTCGCGATCAAATATTTCATGATGAATTTGGAAACCGGCATACCTTTCGCGCCCTCGGCTTCTTCCGGACTAAGCCCGGCGATCACTTCCTGCACGCGATGCTGGAACCGCAGATATTGCATAAGCCGCACGTGGCTGGGTTTGTTTGAAACCCAGGGATACTCGCCGTCAACCTTCGGTATGGGCCACTGCTGTTCTTTGGTGAATGAGAAGTATCGTTTCTTGAGAAGCTCTTCGACCTCCATGTTCTTGATTAGGTCATAATACTCCTTACGAAGCGACGAGACTTGGCGCGCCACTGTTTCGGGAATCTCCGCGACAATTTCCGCCGCCGCCGTCTTGGCCTCATCAACATTTTCTGCCGCCGTGCCGGCCGCCGCTTTTGCTTCATCTGCGCTTTCTACTGCAGCGCTAGTGGCTTCCTCCGTCACCGCCCCCGCAGGATACTGCCCGACGTGAAGCTCAACAGTTTCTCCGGAAGCACGTACCGCTTCGACCGGTTCCGCCAAAACTCCAAACTGCCGCACCTCCTCGGCCTTCTTCAAAGCCTCGCGCAAAACACTTGTATCAACCGCCTCGCCTGTGAGTGCTTTTACCGGAATTTTTACAATCTTCCGGATGCCTCCATCAGCTTCCCACAATCCTCTGCCGCCTTTAACTTCATAACGGCTCCACTTCACGTTATCAACGAATTGCTTCAGATTATCGCGAAGCGCGGCGGCTTTTTCCGGAGCGCCGAAACGATCTTTCACTTCGCTCATTACATTATCAATCTCGCTTCGCTGAAAACCGATGGAATCGCCCGGATGATAAACTTTCTTCAGTTGGCCGGCGGCCTCAAGCGTTTTTCTGGTGCGTTTCCAAAGCTCCTCCTCGGCCCATATCCGCTCCGCCTTATCTAACGATTCTCCCTTCCTATCTAAATAAAGCGCAATCGCCTTTCGCGCCTCGTGAATCGGTCCCTCGCCGGACTTAAAAGTGATTTTGAACTCCCCTACATTCTCAACCGATTCTACGGGAGGCACTATCCCCTCACGACCGGGCGGAATGTCCGATTTCGGCGGCACCACGCTCTCATGCCCAGGCGGGGCAATGGGTGCAGACATTGGCTGTCTCTTAGACGCTTCATCTACTACTATTTGCCTTATACCAAGCTTTCTGCCGATTATATCTCCTATTGAATCGCCTACATCCTTGACAAAAAAACTGCGAAGCCATGAAACCACGGCTGGCGCAGCGAAACCCGCTGCAACTCCTAACCAGCGCCTATTGCGCTCCTTCCTCCTTTCTTCTTTTGCCAACGTAGTCTGTTCTTTCCTTACTATCTCTGTGAAATCTTTAACATTTTCTGGATCAAGCTGC
>CAYRYI010000066.1:0-4069 GCA_964428455.1 uncultured Candidatus Saccharibacteria bacterium | reverse complement strand
CCTCGACCGGCAAGGTATTCCAAGTCAAAGCCTACGAAATTCCCGAAGCCTCGCGGATATCCAAGGGCAAGGCGATTTTCAATTTCCTCTCGCTCGGCCAGAACGAGACGATTATGTCTATTCTGGCGGCGCCCAAAGAGCGGAGAAAAGGCGAGAAGGGGTCGGACTTTCTGGTGATGGTGACAAAAGACGGAGTTATCAAGAAAGTTGAGGGCAGTGTCTTTCGCGACGTGCGCCGATCGGGGCTGATCGCCTTGACGCTGAAATCGGGTGATGCATTGCGCTGGGTAAAATTAACCAGTGGGACAAACGAGATTATCCTGGTGACTAAATTCGGGCAAGCTGTAAGATTTTCCGAAAAAGACGTGCGCCCAATGGGGCGCCAAGCCGCCGGGGTGCATGCCATGCGCCTCAAGAAAAACGATGAGGTGGTCGGAATGGACGTGATTACCGAACCCGGCGCGAATTTGCTCGTTATGATGGCCAACGGCTACGGCAAAAAGACGCCTCTAAAGCAATACAAGCGCCAAAGGCGCGGCGGATCGGGGATCAAAACCGCCAAGGTAACGCCAAAAACCGGACACGTCGTCGTAACGCATGTGCTCACCGAGCCCGAATCGCAAATTGTGGCGATTTCGCAAAGGGGCCAGGTAATTCGCACCGAACTCTCGGCTATTCCGACGTTGGGGCGCGCCACCCAAGGCGTCCGTATCATGCGGCTTGACGAAAGCGACGCGCTGGCCTCAATTACGACGTTCTAAAAATTAAAAAATCAAAGTTTAAAAATCAAAATTATAGAAGTCGCGCCCGGCGCGACCTCGCTAATTT
Source organism: uncultured Candidatus Saccharibacteria bacterium (assembly GCA_964428455.1). Lineage (GTDB taxonomy): Bacteria > Patescibacteriota > Minisyncoccia > Sungbacterales > JACQCQ01 > JACOZA01. The sequence goes on along the minus strand of CAYRYI010000066.1, from coordinate 3,241 downwards.
TAACTTTTGCATTTTGCATTTTGACTTTACAATGTATATATGTCCGAGAGCCCTTCATTTCTGAACCCGGCGCGGTTTGTGGCGTCGCTTGAGATCGCGCGAGGCGCTGTTGTTGCCGACTTCGGGGCGGGGTCGGGATTTTATACGATCCCCTTGGCCGAGAAGGTTGGGCCCGAAGGGAAGATCTATGCTTTTGACATTCAGCCGCAGGCGGTGGATCGAATCCGCGCAAGCGCCCGGCTGCATCACCTGCTGAATATTGACGCTGTTAGGGCCGATCTCGAAACCGAACGCGGCACGCGTCTCAAAGACCACGTGGCCGACGCGGTCATCGCCGCCTCAATTTTGCATCAAGTGGCCGATCCCGGGGCGGTACTTCGCGAGGCGGCGCGGATTACGAAGCCCGGTCGTATGCTTGTGGTGGTCGAATGGGATCTATCAAAATTTCCCGGCGGGCCTAAGATGGAGCTGCGCATCCCTAAATCAAAAGCGCGGCAGTACGCCGAGGCCGCGGGGTTCATGATGGATCGCGAAGTCGCCGCCGGCTCGCATCACTACGCGCTTTTATTCAGGAGGAATTGATAATGGTATTCATAATTTGGGATTTGTAATTTGTAATTTAATTGTCTATGTCTTTGAAGATCAAACTCGCGCTTTATATCGGGCTCGGCATTGTGGTGGTCTTCGCCGTGCTTTTGGTTACCGGCGTTATCAAACCATTCCAGCCGGAAACGATTAAAGGCGATATCGTCGTTTGGGACAAGGATCCGCGCAACAATGTTCTCCGCGACTTGTTCTCGCAATACCAGACCCAGTCCCCCGGAATCAAGATTACCTACGAGGTCAAAAACCCCGAAACGTATGAGCGCGATCTTTTAGATGCCCTGGCTGCGGGCACGGGCCCCGATATTTTTGCGCTGGATTCGCGCGAGATTGCGGCCCATCAAAATAAGATCGCGCCGCTTGCTCCCGATAATCAATTAGCTGCGGAGTTTTTGGCTAAAGCCCCCGACGCGGTTCTGGCCGATCTCACGGATGATAAAGACAGCATCTATGGCATGCCGTGGGGCGTGGACACATTGGTGCTTTACTATAACAAGGATTATCTGAACGCCTCCAATATCGCCGAGCCGCCCAAAACCTGGGATGAGTTCCGGGAGGCTTCGCGCCGGCTCACGCGCCGCTCCCCGACGGGCGCCATTCAGCGCTCCGGCGCCTCCTTTGGGCTTGGGAGAAACGTGGCGCACGCCGCCGATATCTTCTCGGCGCTCGTAATGCAAAGCGGCAACCCCATATTCACCGAAACCGACAAGCGGTTCCATTTCACCGATACCGTGGTGGTCGAGGGGCAGTCCCGCGCCCCCGCCGCCTCCGCGCTTAAGTTTTATACCGACTTCGCCAACCCCAACTCGCCTTATTACACTTGGAACTCGTCTCAACCCGAATCGCGCGAGGCTTTCGCTCTCGGCAAGGCGGCGTTTTTCATCGGCTACGCCAGGGACTTGCCCGCGATTCTTGCCCAAAACCCGCATCTTAATTTCGCCGTCGCTCCCCTGCCCCAGCTTGTTATTGGGGATCGTATCTCATATGCCTCGTACGACTTTTTCACGGTCTCCAAATCATCCCGCGCGCCGGATATCGCCTGGGCGATTCTCACCTCCATATACCAAAAGGACATCGCCAAAACCATAATTGACACTTTAGTGCTCCCTCCGGCGCACCGCGACTTGATCGGGTCAAAGCCACCGAACAAGATCCTCCAGCCCTGGTACGACCAAGTCCTCTCGGCGCGGACATGGAGGGTGCCCAATCGCGAAACCGCCTGGCGGATTCTCCGCGATATGTTTGACGCGTCAGTAAGCGGCGGGCTTCAGGCCCCGGAGGCACTAAACCGTCTGCAGTCCCAACTGCAATCCATCGTCGACCGCTCTAGGTAGTACCGCAATATGCCAAAAGCCATTGGATCAGTCCCAAAATATGCATACGCGCTGGCGGTCATCGCGGCGCTCGTTTTTCTGCTCTTGCCCCTCGCGCCAGCCACTGCAGCCGAGGGCTTGGTTCCTTGCGGCAACCCCGGCCAGCCCGCGTGCCAACCCTGCCACATCGTGGTTCTGGTGATACGGCTGATTAACTTCGGCATTAAGTATCTTGCGGTACCGCTTGCGATTCTCATGTTTATATGGGCAGGGTTTACGTACGCGCTCTCGGGGGGCTCCGATAAACGCATCCAGTCCGGCAAGACGATTCTGACAAACACGGTCATTGGCCTTCTGATTGTCTTTGGCGCCTACTTTATCGTGGATACAGCGATCAAGGCGCTAACCGGAGATTTCAGAAACAAGAATTTCATCGGTGCCTTCGGTCCCTGGAATGCCCCGACGCTGGAGGGAACATGCGGGCTCCCGCCGATAGAAAAAGCACCCGAAGGACTTACATTGCAGCAATCTGAAAGTAAGGCGCTAGGCTTAATTAAAACTGTTGCCAATACGATCGGGATAGTCTTAATGGGGCTCTCGGTTCTGATGGTGCTTTACGCCGCCTTTCTCTTCATCACCGGCGGCGGAAACGAAGATAAGATCGGGACGGCCAGAAAGGTGCTGATCTTTGCGCTCATCGGAGTGGCGGTAGCCTTGCTTGCCTATGCTATTCCAACACTTGTAAGTTCCATCTTCTCTAATACTTCGACTCCGCCGACCTAATATAGGCAACGCATTATGCTAAAACGTCTTTCTTATACATTTAAAGTCGCGGCTGTGGTTGTAGTTTTTGCGTTGCCTCTTTTAGTGTTAGGCCAGGGAGGATACGATTCTCCCATTCAGGCAAAAACCATCGACCAGATCCTGGACGTCATTATCAAATTCGCCGTCGGCATAATTACTCCGCTCTCGGCACTCGCTGTGATGGTGGCTGCGTTTCTATACATCACCGCCGGCGGTAGCGAGGAGCGCGTAAAGCAAGGGCACAAGGCTCTGACCTACGGCGTCATCGGGATTGCCATTGTGCTTTCGGCTCAATTCCTGAAGGACGTGGTGATAGGCATCGCGGGCGGCGCGACTCGGGCCGAGAACCTAGCCAGATTTCTGGAAAACGTGGTGCGCGCCTTCGGCGCAATCTTGATGGGCATTTCGGTGTTGGCTGTATTTTATTCCGCGTTTTTATTCCTTACCGGCGGCGGGAGCCAGGAAAAGGTAGAAACAGCCCGGCGCGTGCTTACCTATGCCATAGTTGGCGTAGCGGTTGC
>CAYRYI010000065.1:0-4248 GCA_964428455.1 uncultured Candidatus Saccharibacteria bacterium | reverse complement strand
TTAAACCGCGCAGGGCTTGAGTATAGCGTATTAGACGCAATGTGTCAATGGAATCCGTAGGCGAATTTAACCTACAAGTGTACCACCCTCGCCCGAAAGCGACTAAAGCTACCTACTGATTTTAACAAAGTCTATCTGTACTAATAGACTAGTCTATTAGTACAGATAGAATACACATCAATATACTGAATAAAAATGCTAAAGCCCTCACCTGAAAGCGAGAGATTTCAAAACCTAATCAGCGTGCCCCGCACTAAAATTGGGATTTATTCTGTGGGCGACGGAAGGATCGAACTTCCGACCTCGTCATTATCAGTGACGCGCTCTACCACTGAGCTAATTGCCCTTATTTTTACCACGTCATCTTACGTAAAATCCTCTACCCGGTCAAACCCGCAATTTTAACTTAAATGTTACTTCCCCCATTCGCCAATTCGCGCGAATTAGAGAATGGTTTTCTTTCCCTGCAAACAACCACGCACAAAGCGGCGTGCAGGAATAGGTTGTAGCCGCAGAGTGCGGGGTTGAGTTGAGTGAATATAGTACCCGTTGGTGCTATGCTGGTTGCGCAAGCGAAGCTTGTGAGTGACAGAGCTAGAGAAACCCCGCACGAAGTACGGGGAGAACGTCATTTAAAGAATAGCGGGAGTTATATAAGCGAGCCAATGAAGGATCCGCGATGGAGAACGGAGGGTCCGTACTGACGCAGTAGCTTTATATGCAAGCGCGTGCCGTAACCCTTATGCGCTTCGAATTTATACCGGGGGTATTCTTTAGCTTTTCGCGCCATATAGCGGTCGCGCGTGACTTTGGCGATAATCGATGCCGCCGCAATAATGGGTATCCTGTCATCGCCATGAATCACAACTTTATGCGGGACGCCTGGAGGCAATGCCAGTGATCCGTCAAGATACACGAAGTGCAGTTTGGGCAATGCCCGTTTAACCAGACGCCGAGCGCCGCGATGAGCGGCCTTAGCGATATTGATTCTATCAATCACCTTCGGATGCACATACGTGCGAGCCCAGCGAAGTTTTGGGTGAGTCGTCAATAATCTGTACCAGGCCTCGCGCTTTGCCGCCGAGAGTTTTTTTGAGTCGCGAATTCTGCCGAATTTCGGGTGATAAAATCGAAATCCCGCCGGCGCCACAACCATCGCCAGCGCCACCGGCCCCGCCAGTGGTCCCCTCCCCGCCTCGTCAATCCCGCCAATCAGCTTTTTTTTCATGCTAAGCAAGTCCTAAACCGATTCGCCCCAGTTTTAACCAGTAAGTGTTTTCTTTGCTGAAGTTCTTATTCATTTTCCGTTCGAAAGTTGCTTGAAGAACATGCATCGCGTGCGCGACATCGCAATAGAGAGAAAATGACTTTACTTCATAATCAGATAATTTTATATATTTCTGATATTCCCTAAGCGCCCCCACTCGCTCCCATATCATACGCCGAGAATGTTTTTCATCAAACAACACGCTACAAAGCAATACCGCCAATTCTTGAATGCGAGGGTAATTGTTTGCTACAGAGAAATCTATGATAAATATCCTGCCTCTTTTATCTTTAAGCACATTTGTTTTTAGGATATCGCCGTGAACAAGAGCGTGGGGCAATTTTTTTAACTGAAGCTTCGCAAATTCCAGCGAAAGCCGAGATATGACGGAATTATCACTCTTAGATAAAAATTGTTTTTTCTTTTTATACTCCTTGAGAAAATTACAAATTGCCCAACTATCATAAACAAACGATGGTTTTAACCTAATTTGGTTAATCAGCGCTGCCTGCCGAATTAAAAATTTTGTCTCGTTTTTGGTTACTTTCGACTGCTTATCATATAAGCTCTCGCCCTCAATCCATTCCATAACACAAAGACGCACGGCAACTTTATCTAGTGTTGTTTCATAAAGAAAGCCTTGGGATACTTTGTATAGCTTTGGGTGATAAACGCCCGCGAATATGACCCTGCGAATTATATTTATATATCTGATGCAGTTTTCGCGCCCACGATATGACGCAAACAGTTTAACAAAATACTTACCTCCGTGTGTTTTTACCATTAAGTTGAAGTCTTCGTAACCAACTGGAACAACTCTATAAGAAATACAACCGCCCAGTTGGTAATCACGGCAAACCCGAATGAGCAATGGTTTTATGTCACCCTTAAAGCGAATCCGCTTTTGAAATTCGTGCATGCATAGATTATAGATAACTTGCGAGATACTCGCGATAGTATCTGGTTAGTGGCTCTAATGCTTGACCGTATACAGTAGCGTATCCCCCTCTTACCCTAAAATTCCCCGCCCTGCTATCATAGAAAAACCATGAAGTTCACGCACCTCCATACTCATTCGCATTACTCCCTGCTTGACGGTCTAACCAAAATAGACCCGATGGTCGCGCGCGCCAAGGAACTGGGGATGGATTCGATTGCCCTAACCGATCACGGCAACCTTTACGGCGCCATCGAATTTTACCAAAAAGCTAAGAAGGCCGGCATAAAGCCCATCATCGGGTGCGAGCTCTATATCGCCGCGCGCGGCATGGCGGACAAAGACCCGGCGTTCGACCAAAAACGTTTTCATCTGACGGTGATCGCCAGAAACGCCGAGGGTTACCACAATCTCATAAAACTCGTAACCGCGGCGCATCTTAGGGGCTTCTATTACAAGCCACGAGTTGATCGCGCGCTCCTGCGCCAATTCGCAGGCGGGCTCACGGCGCTCTCGGGCTGCCTCACCGGCGAAATCCCGCGCGCGATCCAGGCTAACAACATAGAACGCGCCGAGGAGCTCATCCGCGAGTATCAAGAAATCTTCGGCAAAGAATACTTTTATTTGGAACTGGGAGCCCACCCGAATATTCCCGAGCAACTTACCGTCAACCGCGCGCTCCAAGAACTTTCGCAAAGAACCGGAGCGGGCGTTGTCGCCACTAACGACATCCACTACTGCCGCGCTGAAGACGCCGAGGCGCAGGATATTTTAGTCTCGGTGCAGACCGGCGCGCGGTTTGAGGACGAAAATCGGCTGACGATGAAACAGGACAACTTCTCGCTCCGCTCCGCCGATGAAATGGCGTCAATTTTCCCCAGCCATCCGGCCGCGATCGAAAACTCTATGCTCATTGCAGATTCAACAGATCTTTCGATCGAGCTCGGCAAAAATAAAATTCCTCCTTTCCCCGCCCCCTCCGGCTACACGCAGGAGCAATACTTGGAGTCGCTCTGCCTTACAGGCATCGAAAAACGCTATCACATCCGGCCGGCAGATTTAGATAAAAGCCCGGATCCCTATGTCAAAACAATCCGCGAACGCTTCCGCTACGAGTCTGACGTCATCAAAAACACTGGATTCGTTTCCTACTTCCTGGTAGTGCAGGATTTTGTGAATTGGGCCCGCCAGCAAGGCATTATTGTGGGTCCCGGGCGCGGCTCGGCCGCCGGATCTCTTATTTCTTACGTACTGCACATTACCAATATTGATCCCATCCACTATAACCTACTTTTCGAACGGTTTTTGAATCCCGAACGTATCTCCATGCCAGATATTGACTTGGATTTCGCCGATACGCGGCGCGATGAGGTTATTGAATATGTTCAGAAAAAATACGGGAATGACCACGTGGCACAGATTATCACTTTCGGCACCATGGCGGCGCGCGCAGCAATTCGCGATACGGGTAGGGCCCTCGGCATGCCGTATAACTTCTGCGATCAGTTGGCCAAGCTTATTCCCTTTAATCCCACGCAGGGCATGAAAGAGGGATGGCTTTCGCAATGCCTCAAAGAAGTGCAGGAACTTAAAAATATGTACCAGCAAAACCCCGACGCCAAACGGCTGATCGACTCCGCCCTGAAACTCGAGGGCGTGGTGCGGCATGCCTCGATTCATGCTTCGGGAGTGGTAATCGCACCCGAACCGCTGGATCGGTTCGTGCCGCTGCAGTACGCCACCAGATCCCAGGACGCCGCAGCCGACGAAAATAAAGAGGTATTGGTTACCCAGTACGATATGCACGGCATTGAGGCTCTGGGGCTTCTGAAAATGGATTTCTTGGGTCTGCGCAACCTCTCCATCATCGAGCGCACGGTAAATTTGGTCGAAAAACTCCGCGGCGAGAAGATCGATATTGACGCGCTGGCGCTTGATGACAAAGAAGCCTTCAAGATCTTCCAAGAGGCAAAGACTACCGGCGTTTTTCAGATGGAGTCAGCGGGGATGAAGCGCTACCTGAAAGAATTAAAACCAACGGAAT
>CAYRYI010000064.1:0-4342 GCA_964428455.1 uncultured Candidatus Saccharibacteria bacterium | reverse complement strand
GGAAACGAGAACCGGAATTTAACCGGCTGCGGTCTCCGTTTCCGCTGCGGTTTCGGCTTCTTCTTTTACGGTTTCATCCGCAATCGGCGTCGCGTCGGCGTTTGGCGTTTGCTCGGGCGCGGCCTCTTTAATTTCTTCGGGCGCCGGCTTATCGGGTTTCGCCTCTTCCGGCTCTGCGGGCGCGGTTAACTTGAGCGACAGCGACAGGCGATGTTCCTTCGGTTCAATTGAAATCACGCGAAAGTCATAGGTCTTTCCAAGTTCCAGCTCTTCTTTCATCTTCGCCTCGGCGCCGAATTCAGAGATATGCGCGAGCCCCTGCACCGAATCCTCGATGGCTACAAATGCGCCGAAGGGATTATACTTGGTTACTTTCCCCTTCACGATTGAGTTCTTGGTGCAGCGCTCGGCCGCCGCGATCCAGGGATCGGGGCGGAGGGCTTTTAGCGAAAGCGAGATCTTGTCGCCCTCGATGTCGATGATTTTGGCTTGGCGCTTTTCTCCGGCCTTTAATACCATTCTTGGATCTTCGATCAACTGCCAATCAATCTCCGAAATATGAATCAAGCCCTCAAGCCCGTCACCGAACTTCATGAAGGCGCCGAAGTTGACTACGCCCGTGATTTCTCCCTCTACCACGTCGCCGATTTTGTATTTGGCGAGCTTTTCCTTGATCTCGTCCGAATCGCCGCCGCGCTCCGAAAAAATCAGTTTTTCCTCGTAAGGATTGGCGTCGAGAATCTTGACTTTCAGCTCTTGGCCCACGAACTTCTGCAGTTCTTCGAAGATTTTCTCCTTATCGCCGTTTTCGACTCTAGGGTAGTGTTTCATCGAAAGCTGCGAGACCGGCAAAAATCCGCGCACGTTGTTGGCCTCCAAAATCAATCCCCCGCGATTGGCCTCTTTGACGGCCAGGGTCAGCACTTCGCCGGACTGCGTCTTCTCTTTAAGGTCGCGCCAGTTTTTCTCGCGGCCGGCCTCTCTTAGCGAAAGCTCGATGTATCCCTCATCATTGTCGAGCTCCACGACTTTGGCCGTAACCTGATCGCCTACCTCAATATTCCTGATGATGTCTTGCGCTTCATAATACTCGCGGCCGTAAACTACGCCCGTGCCGCGGTTCCCCAAGTCGATAAAAAGCCTGGCTCCGCGTTTTTCGATGGCAACTCCTTCCACGATGTCGCCGATTTTGGGAATAGCAAAAAACTCGCCCCGCGATTTCAGGAGCGCTTCCATCGGATGTTTTGGCTTTTCAATTATCACGCCGAGCTTGGTCTCGGTCGTATCGTCATTCATGTTTGGCATGGTACTTGCGGACTCTGACTACTATAGAGAATAAGCGGGCTTTCTGCAAGGGCGCTCGCCCGCCGCAATTTTTCTCCACCCCGCCTGCTCCGCCGGCTGGCGGATTCGGACGGGCAGACAAGGAGGAGACCTTTAGAACCTCCCTATTCTGAAGGCGCTACGCGCTTGGTTGACTTCTCCTTGAGTTTCGAAAAATTGGGCGGGCTCACTTGGGAAATTGTAGTAGTTTCTCGACCGAGCATCCCGAGAAGCGCATTGCCTCGCTTGGGAGGTTCTCAAGATAGCCTGCCTGCAGGCAGACACTTCTGTGCCCTCATATAAAAATAAAAAATGAGAGCCGCCGAGAACTCCCGGCGGCTCGCCGTCTTGCACCTCCACGATCCCGGATCAGCGTTTAGCGCGCCAAGCTTCGCGCACAACAGCTTCAGCGGCCCCGGGATCTTTGGTGTAGAGAAAGAGCGACTGCTTGCCGTCACCCGAGTGGATGGTTGCCTTAAGCCCCGCCGAAACTTCTTGGAATCTGATCCGCGGTTGATTGGTCCCTACGCGCCTAATTGGCCCGGGGACTACTCGTTCAACTGCCGAAGACTTCTTGGCCGCTTCGATGATCGGGATGATGCCCCCAATGAACGTGGTGTGCGTCGTAGCGACCTTCGAGCCGGAAAGCACTCCCCGTTTTGTGCTCATTCATTCCTCCCCTGTTAAGGCGGTGCGTTATCTAAGGTCTATATGAACGCGTCGCGGCTGTCAACAACTTAAATACTCAATGCGGTTTATCTGTATTCCGCCAAAACAAAAACCGCCGGCTGTCCCGTTTTCTAACATTCTCACACTCTGCAGAATGTGAGAATGTTAAATCTTATCCCATATTTTAAAGAAAGGATAAGACTTTTGTGATTATTCTTATTCCAATATTCTTGAGAACATTGGAAGAAGAATAATGCGGCACCAGATTTGATGGGAATCTATTCTCTTCGTTCATTTTCGCGCCGGCGATCCAACAAGAGACCGAGGAGTAAAAGCAAAATAGGAATCGGAATAATAAGTATTCCTTTTCGTTCGTCGAGTTCTAGATAAACAGCAACTTTGCGTTTCTCGCCAACGATCTGCTGAAGATTTTTGAGTGCTTCGAGATCATTGATATTGCCCGCGTTGTAGCGCTCAATAAGATCCGCGATAGTCTTGTCCGAAATACCCTTTTCCTCAATGCGCAATGCGTACGCGGTTTGCAGTAATCGCTGGATCTCGTTTTCATCCAAAGGAATCTCTCCTTCTCCTCGGTAAGTTATGCTTTTCGTGCCGATGCCGTTTTTGGAAAAAATATTTCTCAAGACATAAGCGGCGTTCTCGGCGCGGAGTTTTGAAAGTTGCTGGTTTCTGGCGTCTTCTAAATTGACGCCCTCATTCGTTTCCGGCGAGGCGAACCCCGTGATTTTCATCTTTTCGATACTAACGCTTGAGTCTTTGAAACGCGCCGTATCAGCCAGCGTTTCTTTTTTCCAAAACGAGGGGCCGAAAATGGTTGGTACAAGTTTTTCAAACAGCCCCCGCGCGTTACCCAGCATTTCCCGTTCCATTTTTTCTTGGTTTTGCGGTTCGGCGCGTTCGAAATCTGCCGCAAATTTATACGGAATATCAACATCAACCACAAAGGCGCTCTGCCGATCTTCCGGATTTTTAATTAGGAAGCGCGCAACAGCGCCCTCTTTGCCGTATGGGAATTCCATGACGAAACTTATTGGCTCGATAAACATCTTCCCCGCGTCCCACAACGATTCCGGCCAGTGGATATTATGCTGAATTGCCCCGGAAAACTTATTATCTTTAATACCGGCATAGTTATCCCCGACGATGATTTTTGGCGGTTTGAGACGCGTCGGCACTCCTTTTAACTTCTCGGTGGCGTAGATATCTCCTGAAACAGCAAGTTCATTCCGGTTCGCCGCCTCGGCTTCTAAACATTCAAGAGAGGTGGCAAGCGCCAAGATCCCCATTCCCTTTCGGATCGCAGAAATCTTGCCGAGACGAGAGATAAAGCCCCTCTCACTCGCGGGAGCAGCCGCATTATTGCTCGCCGTTTCTTCCGCAATGCTTTCTACCAACTGTTCGATAAGTGCTTCATTTTTCGTGTTTTCGGGCGTGAGTTGCCAAAGGCGTTTTGAAAGATCGGGCGTAATCATCCCTTCATTAGCCAATCCATCAGCTGTTTCCTGAATGATATGAACGGTGCTCTGTTCCGGATGAGCATAACCCGCCTCATTCGGGCCGCCAGACGTTTCAGTGAGATTCATTATTCTTTCATGTTGATCTTCATGTGCCATAGGCCAGCTTATTATATCAATGATTCTAGCAAATACTAAAAATGAAACCGCCGGGGGCTTCTCGGCGGTTGAGATACTTCTTTGGGGACAAGCGCGTTCCCGAGGATGATTGTGAGGTGGAGGGACTCACAATTCTTCTGTTGCCACGCCGTCCTCACGGCGCCGGGCGTCTGGGGTGGTGCGCGCGCCTTTCGGCTCCCACCCCGTTCCCGATGTGGTAATCGGGCGCCCCTACGCGGTTTCCCGCACAGGGACTCCGAGGACTCGGCTCAGGTAGTTTCCTACCCCGGCCTGTTCCTCGGTCGGAAGCTCGATGCTCACATATTGTGCGACCCCCGATGGAGTCCACTTGTACGGAGCACTGGCCTTCCGAAGCTGGCGATCTACCGCCTGCACCCGCTCTTCGCAGAGCGTGCATGGCCAGCAGCCCTCCCGCGCAATCTCCACCGTTAGGGTTTTGCCTGTTAGGAAGAAGATGCGCGGATATTGCCAGCTTCCGATCGCAACGCGACCGACTTGGCTCATGTCTCACCTCCTTTGTTTGTTATTCCCCCAAGCTCCGGTCCCGCCGCGCCCTCTCGCGTGCCGAGCTAGATGGTTGGGGTACGTTTATCGGCGGCGTTTATCCTAGGAGTGCTCTGCGGAACTCCTCAATCCGAATTGGCAGCTGGAGATAGCGTGAACGATCATCCTCTGGCACGCGGGAGAGTCGATCG
>CAYRYI010000063.1:0-4409 GCA_964428455.1 uncultured Candidatus Saccharibacteria bacterium | reverse complement strand
GAAATCCAATTTATACTTTCAACCGTTAATTTTTTCGAGAATAAAGCGTTATCGTTCGGCCCCTTTGCTACCATCAGCGTATTCATCTCAATATCTTTTCCCGCAACATAAAAAGGTATGCCGCCCCCAACGCCGATGCCGTGACGCTGGCCAATGGTATAAAACTCTGCGCCGTCATGCTCACCGATCTTTTTACCGCTCGCGGTAAGCACCGCGCCGCGCCGCGAAGGAATGTGATCCCGCAAAAATGCCGCTACATCAATCTCGCCGATAAAGCACACTCCCTGCGAATCGGGCTTTTCGGCCGTGGGCAGTCCGAATTTCTTTGCCAACGCCCGCACTTCCGGCTTTGTATAATCTCCGATTGGGAAAAGCGAATGCGCTAACTGCTCTTGCGTCAGCGTCCACAAAAAATAACTTTGATCTTTGTTAAGATCTTTAGCAACGACGAGTTTGGAATTTCGAATTTTGGATTTGGAATTTGTTTGGGATTTCCGCATTAATCGGACATAGTGGCCAGTAGCAATAAAGTCGGCGCCTGCTTTAAGCGCGTATTGGAGAAAAGCGCCAAACTTTATGCGGCTGTTGCACATGACATCAGGGTTGGGGGTTCTGCCCATTCTATACTCGCGAATCATATACTCAACTACCGACTCGCGGTATTCCTTTGAAAAATCCCAGGTCTCAAACGGAATATCCAAAATCGCGGCCACCCGCATGGCGTCCTGTCTATCTTCCTGCCATGGACACGGATATCGAGGATCAGCCCAATTTTTCATGAAAACTCCCGTCACCTCGTATCCCTCTTGCTTCAAGAGCGCGACCGCGACCGACGAATCCACGCCTCCCGACATCCCAACGATGACTTTTCGTTTTTCCTGCGCTAAACCCAGCATGCCAAAAAGAATAGCGCGGAGTTGCTCCACCGTCAAAATCGGTTATTGGATGCTATGTGAGATTTTCCGTCGAAGGTGCCCGCTTGCCGGGCAGGCAGAAATCGGTCTTGGGTTAAAGATATCAAGCCGCCCATTTTCTCATACCATAGAGGCATTTGGCTCCAAAAAGGTGTTTCTGTGAATAAATCGCTAGAAACTATTTAAAATAAAGCCTAGAATATAGGCACGGGTCCTCCCGGAATGATACGATCGCTCTTTGGCCCGGAAGCCCGAGGCAAATGCAGGAGAAGGCTCCCGCAACTAAACCACGACTCATCACACACGAGCTCTTTCTCACAACTAATCATCCTTTCCCTAAGACATTTAGTGTCTTTCGGGAAGATCCTCGAAGGGGATTCGCCCTTCAAGCAGTACCGTCACGCGTCGGCATCTCTAGCACGTGGAATCGGGCAATTCTTGAAGAAGCCAAGCGGTCCCCTTTTTCTTTTGCGCATTTACTGAACCGCAACCATTCTTAGTAAAACGCGCGCGGGATTTGAAAGCATAACGGGGGCGCTTTCTTCTAAGCACAGAAGTCTGTGATATGATAATTTCTATGACGCGCTTACAAAAAATCTTGCTGGCCGCGATTCTTGCGGGGATAATCCTTCTTCTCACTTCCGGAAGCTGGGTTCCGCGTATCGGTATCATTTATACCGTTTACCTAATGCGAAGTGACCCGTGGCTCGTGATACTGCCAACGCCAAAAAATATTTTGAAAGCAAACGCTATAACTTCCACCGCCTTATCTTACAACGGATTGAGCTTCCAAGTTCCGTGGAAGAGCATAAACCCGCGCCACAACCAAGAAACATTCACCGCCGCGTCAAGCGACGGGGGCAAAACGATATTCATTTCGCGGGAAATTAATATCAAAGACAATTTAATTAGAAAGACTCCGGATGACGTCGCTATGCTGAAACTATTTTTCGGCGAGGAAGCATTGTCGTCGCAGTACGCCATCTACAAAAGAATTCTCTACGCCTCGCCAAATAATATTGCGGCATTCTCGCGGCTCTCCGCTTCTCTGCCGCAGATTACGCTCGTAACTCTAAAAAAGGCGCTGGTGATGAACGCCGGCGAGAGCATCGGCGAATTTGAAAATTCGGAGATTAGAGGTTTTCAATTCGGCGACGCAAGCAGCACGTCAACCGCCATCACGCTCTTTGATAAAGAAGACCGCCGCTACTTAATGGGCATCCGTGGCGCAACGGAAGAAGAAATTGATTACGTTCTATCTTCCATGAAGGCGGCTGGCGAGGAATAATTCGAGGCGTCTCCGTACAACTTGTTTCAATTTGTTTCGATGCGGCTGGTTCAGAACCAATCTATCTACCCGCGGCCAGTGAACAATTCTATGGAATTGTTCACTGGCAACAAGATCTACTGGTCGAGATGTTATCATTAGGATTGGTGTGGATAAAACAAAATCTCCCAGAGTTATCGGGGAGATTTTGTTTAGACGAGCGGTTCCGGTTATTTCTTGCCGAGGATCCTGTACATCCCCGTACCGCACTTCTCGCAGACGCCTTTCATGGCGCGCCGCTCTCCGCCCTTGCCGGGCATAGTGACCTCTTTGGCGTCTTTCATAGTGCGCTTTTCGCGGCACTTGACGCAGTAGCCCATAACCGGGCTCGGTTGTGTGGGCGCTGGGCCCGATGGTGTAGGTTCATTCATATTAGAAGCATAGCTTATACCAGCTTAAAAATGAAGGGGGTTGGCTTAAAATCAAGCCCGGCCCAACGCTCTCTAATTTATAAAGGACATCCTACTCCGGATCGGTATGTCCTATAGGACATTAGCCAAAAGACTAAAGCCCAAAGCCAAAGGCAGAAAGATAAAATATTAGGCACTTAGTTTGAGCTTCAAGCCCTAGTCTTTAAGCTTTTGACATAGCCTAAAGGACATGCCTACCGATAACGGAACCTGCGTCTCTGAAGCCTGGGATTTCTGCGGGCGGGAGGGCCACTGCGGCCGCCAAATCCGCCGCCAAGCATCCGCGCCTTGCTTTCCGCGTACTCCTCATGGAGCGATCGCGGCTCTTGGGTCAATCCCTGCGGCAAGGGCAAGCGTTCGACGCGCGCCTCCAGCAGGCGTTCAATAAGACGCATATCGCGCAAATCTTCCGGCATTACGAATGTCGTCGCCACCCCGCTTGCCTCCACCCGGCCGGTGCGCCCCACGCGATGGATAAAATCCTCCGGCACTTGCGGCAAATCATAGTTGACCACATGCGCAATGCCGTGGACGTGAATCCCCCGCGCGGCAATATCGGTCGCGACCAGAACGCGGTGCCTCCCCTGCTTGAATCCGTGCAAAGCAGCAGTACGCTGCGATTGGGACCGGCCCCCGTGAATTACGGCGGCATCAAATCCAGCACGTTGCAGCTTGCGCACCAATTTATCGGCGCCGTACTTGGTTCTGGTAAATACCAGAAACGTTCCTGTTTCGTTCGCCAGCATATGGGTAAGCAGCGAAACCTTTTGCTCGCGCGAGACTTCGTAAACCTGAAGCTTGATGCGTTCCACCGGCTTAGTGGTCGATCCGATCTCAACCCGCACCGGATTTTTAAGATACTCGTGCACCAAGCGCGCCACCGAAGGCTCCAGGGTCGCGGAAAAGCACATGGTCTGACGCTCTCGGGGAATCGCGTTCATGATGCTTCGCATCTGCGGCAGAAATCCCATATCCACCATCCGATCGGCTTCGTCCAGCACCAAAATTTTTACGCCGCGCAAGTCAACCAGTTTGCGTTTTACGTAATCATCAAGCCGGCCGGGTGTAGCTACCGCGAGCCGCGCGCCATGCCGGATTGATTCAAGCTGGCGCGATTCGGCGAATCCTCCCACCACCTCAACCGCGCGGATACCCGAACCTTTGCCGATACGCGCGAATGTTTCCATCACCTGCATCGCCAGCTCCCGCGTGGGGACTAACACCAGAGCCTCGATCCCGTGGCCGCGCGTCTGCATTAGTTTTTCTAAAATCGGCAAACCAAACGCGGCGGTCTTGCCTGTGCCGGTCTGTGCCGTGCCTAATACGTCTTTCCCCTCCAGCGCAACGGGAATCGCCCCGGCCTGTACAGGCGTAGGGACTGTAAGCCGCGCGCGTTTTAGATTCTCCTTTAACAAAGGAGCAATTGATAACTCGTCGAATGTTTTCATTGATTGTTAGCGCGACCCGAGAAAGCGTCCCGCCGTAAAACGGCTGGATGTGTTAACCCCGTTAGGGACGGGGCACCTCTAGACATCTACCGTTCCCGCAGAGAATGAGTTTCTAACGGGGCAAGTATAAGAGATTGGTTACGAAATTTATGAGAAACTCAACGAGATTGTTAGACGTGAGCTTTGGCAACTCAAGTCTAGGTCGTAGTATGAGTTACCGCTAAATTTTGCAACTATATAAGCGCCTATTCCCGATTAAACCGCGCAGGGCTTGAGTATAGCGTATTAGACGCAATGTGTCAATGGAATC
>CAYRYI010000062.1:0-4478 GCA_964428455.1 uncultured Candidatus Saccharibacteria bacterium | reverse complement strand
GCGCCGAGGCGTCGATGTATTCCATCTGCCGGCGCGCCGGGCTTGTGGGATTATACTTTTTCATACAAATTCAAAAAGTAAAAATCAAAATGCAAAATTATGGTCGCGCGTTGCGCTTGCTTGATTTTGTTAATTTTTACATTTTGCATTGTCATTTTTAACTTTGATTTTTTAATTTTGAATTATTTTACGCTCCAACCTCAATCGATTGCCCCTTTCCAAGCCGCACCACTGCTTTGGTATAACCGGGGATCGTGCCAAAACGCCTGCCGAATCTCTTTACCTTTGGCTTCGCTTTTGTAATTCTAATTGACTCGACCTTCACGCCGTACCGCTTCTCAACCGCGTCTCTCACCAGGATCTTGCTGGAACCGGAGTGAACCCGGAAAGTATATGTCCCTAAACGGCCTCCGTCCGCGGTCTTTTCGGTAATGTGCGGCGCCATCAAAACCCCGATGCCCGCGTGAATGTTCGCCGGCGTATCCGGTTTAGTGTCTGCCGCCGCCGTTTCTCTTTGGGACTTGGCGGATTTCGTTTCTTTCTTGGGGCCACCAGCGGCTGGCGCTTTTTGCTTCCCCAGTAAATTCTTAAAAAATGCCATATGCCGGTTTTTAGGATTTCGCGCTTACCCGTTTTTCCAATGCCGCCACGACGATTTGCGGGATAATGACCATGCCGTGCGAGAGTACTTCCCGCGCCGTTACTTTAGCGGGAGAGTAAACCGTCATGCGGTCAATGTTGCGGAAAGCCCGCGTTTCGGCGATTTTTCCGTCCGGCAAAAGAAGCATCTTGGTCTTTTTCGGCAGCGAGGCGAGGGTTTTATGCCGTGAAAGATTCTTAAGAACCGCCGAAGCGTCTTTTGTTTTACCGCTAGGAATCAGAAGGTTATCAAGCAGCACAATCTCCGTATCGCGCGCCTTGGCGGAAAGCGCCATGGCCAAAGCCCGGATCGCCATTTTTTTGTTGATCTTTTTTGAAAAATTCCGTTCTTTAGTCGGCCCGTGCGTAATACCGCCGCCTCGCCAAATCGGCGAGCGAATTGACCCGTGGCGCGCCCGTCCCGTGCCTTTTTGGCGCCAGGGCTTTTTGCCTCCGCCGCGCACCTTGGCTCTGTCTTTGGTATGCGCGCGCGCGACTCGCGCGTTAGCATAGAGAGACGTTACCACTTGGTGCAAGAGGTCTTTATTCATGGCAACCTCGAATAGCGCCTTCGGCGCCTCAATGGTTTCTATCTCCTTGCCTTCTTGATTAAAAACTTGCAACTTCATAAGCCGGATTTATTTTGCCGTAATCGCCACTAAGCTCCCGGGACGCCCCGGCACGGCGCCCGCAACCGCAAGGATCTCGTTCTTTGGGTCAATGCTCACCACGCGGAGATTCTTCACCGAAACGCGCTCTCCGCCCATGCGCCCGGCCATCCGCATCCCCTTAATGACCCTCTGCGGCCAGGTGGCGCCGATGGATCCTGGTTCGCGGTGCGCGTGCTTTGTCCCGTGTGTCGCCGGCGCCCCGTGAAAACCGTGCCGCTTTACCACCCCCTGAAATCCTTTCGCCTTGGAGATGCCTGTGATTTTCACCAAATCCCCGGGCGCAAATTGAGTTACCTCAACCGCGTCTCCCCGAGACATCTCTGTTTTATCTATACGAAATTCCCGAAGATTTCTTAAATTGCCCAAATCTTTAACATGCCCCGCCTGCGGCCGCCTTAATTTCTTTTTCTCCCCGTGCCCGATCTGCAGTGCGGCGTAGCGATCTTTCTCAAGCGTCCTTATCTGCGTTACCACGTTTTTCGTCGCGCGCACCAAAGTCACCGGAACCATGTTTCCCTTTTCATCAAACACCTGCGTCATGCCAAGTTTTTCACCGAGAATGAACTTCATATTCTGCTTACGGTCTACTGACTACTGACTACCACAAAACGTTCCGCTGTAGTCCGTAGTCTGTGGGCTGCAATCAAACAAAAAACCGGGCCGCCCCGATCTTAACTATCGGCGCAGATTTTTACGCTTGTGTTACGTACCTGAATACGTTGCACTATGAAATTCCATATCAACCGAGGGTCCGCCCGGAGCGGACAACGAGTGATCCTATGGTGGGTCACTCGAGAGGCTACCGGAGCATAGATGCCATCCGGTAGCTTCCCAAATCACTCACTTTCCAAATTTCCAATTTTCAACAGCAACTGCTCTAAGCGAGGCATTCCTTTCTCCGCGACCGTCGCGGAGCTTTGCTAGCTCGGTCTTCCCGATCGCAATCGGGAAGTAGCAAAGCGAGCGCGAGGGTGAAATCCCGCTGGGGATTTCAACCCGTGTCGCGGGAAAGTGGATGCCGAGCGCCACTACATTTTTACTTCCACATCCACCCCTGCCGGCAAGTTCAGATTCATCAGCGCGTCAATGGTTTTGGGGCTTGGATTCAGAATATCAATGAGTCTCTTGTGCACCCGCATCTCATACTGCTCCCGCGCGTTTTTGTGGACAAACGTCGAACGGTTCACGGTATATTTGTGAATCTCGGCCGGCAAAGGCACGGGGCCAACCACCTCCGCTCCCTGGCGGCGCGCGGTATCCACGATCTGCTTTACCGAAGCGTCAATAATCTTGGCGTCGTAAGCGCGCACTTTAATGCGGAGGCGCTGCCTCGTTTCGTTCTCCGCCTCTTTCGCCTCTTTAACTTTTGCAGCCGACATAGTTTATGAAGGTACCACTCACGAAAACGACCTGCCCCGATACCGGGGCGAGGTCGTATTCATCATTTCAGAATCTTGGTTACCACTCCCGCGCCGACTGTCTTGCCGCCCTCGCGAATCGCGAATCTTTGCTTCTCTTCGAGCGCCACCGGCGCAATCAGCTTCACCACGAATTTAATCGTATCGCCCGGCATCACCATCTCTGTTCCTTGCGGCAGGGTCACCTCACCCGTTACATCGGTTGTTCGAATGTAAAACTGCGGTTTGTAACCGGCGAAAAACGGCGTGTGCCGTCCGCCCTCTTCTTTTGTAAGGATATATACCTCCGATTCAAACTCGGTATGCGGCGTAACGGAACCGGGCTTGGCAATTACCTGCCCGCGCTCCACATCCTCCTTCTTAAGCCCGCGGAGAAGCACCCCGGCATTGTCTCCGGCGATGCCCTCGTCGAGCGACTTATTGAACATCTCGATTCCAGTGACCGCGGTCTTTTGCGTATCCTTCAATCCGATAACCTCCACCTCCTCGCCTACCTTGACCTTCCCGCGCTCCACGCGTCCGGTAACCACCGTGCCGCGTCCCTCAATCGAGAAGACATCCTCCACCGGCATCAAAAACGGCTTATCTACCTCGCGAACCGGATCGGGAACGAAGGTATCGAGCGCATCTGCCAACTCAAGAATCTTCTTGGCCCACTCGTCATTGGTGTCCTTGGCCTCAAGCGCCTTTAAGCCAGAGCCGCGGATAATCGGCGTCGTGTCGCCCGGGTACTCGTACTTCTTCAAGAGCTCGCGAACCTCCGCCTCCACCAGGTCAACCAGCTCCGGATCGTCCACCATGTCCACCTTGTTGAGAAACACCACAATAGCAGGAACGCCAACTTGGCGCGCCAAGAGAATGTGCTCCCGGGTCTGCGGCATTGGGCCATCGGTCGCGGCCACCACAAGAACCGCGCCGTCCATCTGCGCGGCACCCGTGATCATGTTCTTGATGTAATCAGCATGCCCCGGCGCGTCAATGTGCGCGTAGTGGCGCTTAGCCGTTTCATATTCCGAATGATGCAACGCAATCGTAATGCCGCGCGCTTTTTCTTCGGGCGCATTGTCGATTTGATTGACATCCTCCACGCGAGCCTTGAACCCAGCCATGTTGAGGATTTTGGTAATGGCCGCGGTCAGCGTGGTTTTGCCGTGATCAACATGACCGATGGTGCCGACGTTTACGTGCGGCTTGGAACGATCGAATTTTTCCGCCATAAGATTGGTAAAAAATTTGTACCGCTCACGATCTAATGACTGCAGTCGCTTTTTGGCCAGGATTGCAGTCGGCAGGCTGTAAGCCGTACAACACTAAATAGAAATAATCAGTCTGCCTTAAGCGAGCAGAACAGCACTTATCTTAACTGAACCGCCGAAAGCCGTCAAGGTTTTGCTAAAGCGGGAGGTCTTCAAGCCGGATTTCGGCGGGGTCGCGCGGTAGAACCTGCGCGCGCCTATCCTCATCTCTGCCATCCATAGAAAGCCTAGCCGCCAGCTCCTGCGTCTTAATGCGCTCAAGCTCAAGCCGGGCGTTGGTAAGGTCCAGCTGGTCTTCGGATTTTGCCGGAGATGGAGCCGCGGGATTGGCTCCTGTCGAGCCTCCTTTTAGGCCGCGATAGGCCTCAAACCCCATAATCACGTATGCGGGCTTACCGTCCTCGATAAAAACGAAACGCTCGGAGGGATCGGTCAGCCACTTTTTGATTTCATTCAAGTCCATAATAAGGTGCCGCTACTTTACCAAAATATTC
>CAYRYI010000061.1:0-4504 GCA_964428455.1 uncultured Candidatus Saccharibacteria bacterium | reverse complement strand
ATGTAAAATGCAAATCTCAAAATGTAAAATGACAATGCAAAATGTAAAAATTAGTAGAATCAAGCAAGCGCAACGCGCGACAATAATTTTGCATTTTGATTTTTGCATTTTGATTTAATCTTTATGTCCGTAATTTCAGACCCCATCGGAGATATGCTCGTACGCATCAAGAACGCTTATCGCGCCAAGAAAGAAAGCGTGCTTATTCCGCATTCGAATTTGAAGCAGGCCTTGGCGGAGGTGCTTGAGGGGCGCGGCTATATCGGAGATATCGAAAGAAAGGGCAGAAAAATCCGCAAGTTCTTGGAGATCAGCTTGAAATACGATGACGGCGCGCCGGCCTTAACGGGGGCGCGGCGCGTCTCAAAACCTTCCCGCCGGATGTACGTAAAATCGGCCGACCTGAAACCCGTCAAGTACGGGCACGGTATCGCGATTATTTCAACGTCGCGGGGCTTGATGGCAGACAAAGAGGCCAGAGAAAAAAAGCTGGGCGGGGAGATTATGGCGGAAATTTGGTAAAGGGCTTGGCCCGCAATTTGGATCCGCCAACTGGCGGAGAACAAATTGCGGTTGCCAAACCTTTACCCGCCTAAGTTTTTGGGCATAATAGGAACAAGTATGAATCATATGAAGATAGTACGAGATAAAAACAGATATAACTTCCCAGCCCAAAAATTTGGGCGGGTGCTCTTTGTTGTAGCGAAATTATCTTCGCTCGCAGAGCTCAAAGACGCGAGGCACATTTTGCATAAGCAAAATATGCCTCGCGTCTCGTCTCGATAATTTCGACAACAAAGGCATGAGCAGAATAGGCAAAAAACCCATCGAGATTCCTTCCGGCGTTGTTGTGACCGTTGACGGCCAGCGTGTTTCGGTAAGGGGGCCGAAGGGAGAGATTCACCGGCAGGTTCGTCCGGAGATTAAAATCGAAATGGCGGATAATCGTCTGATTTTGTCTTCCGCCATAGAGACGAAAAAAACGCCCGCGTTTTGGGGGCTTACTAGGGCGCTTCTGGCGCACGCCGTGGAGGGCGTTTCGAAGGGTTTCGAGAAGCGGTTGGAGATTGATGGTATTGGGTATCGCGTAGCACTAGAGGGTAAGGATCTGGTATTTCAACTGGGCTTTTCCCATCCCGTGCGCTTCCCGGCTCCACCCGGTGTGGAATTCAAGGTTGAGAAAAACGTAATTGCGGTTTCAGGTTTCAATAAAGAAATTGTGGGGGAGACGGCGGCCAGGATTAGGGCACTGAAAAAACCAGAGCCGTATAAAGGCAAGGGCATACATTATCAAGGCGAGGTCATCAGGCGCAAAGCTGGCAAGAAGGCTACGACCGGGACTGCCTAGCGATTATGGAAATCACCGCATCAAGAAAACGTTCGCAGTTAAAAATCCGCGCCAGGAGAACTCGCGCGGGGATTGGGCGAGGTTCGCGCCCGCGCTTTTCCGTATTCCGTTCCGGCCGGCACATTTATGCCCAGATTATCGACGATGCTCGAGGGCACACGATTGTTTCCGTTCATGATATTGTGGGGGGCAAAGGAGAAGCTAAAAAAAAGAAGCATTTGACCCCGATGGCGGCGGCCGCTGTTGTCGGGGAGACAATCGCCAAAAAAGCTGCGGAAAAAGATATTTCCAGCGTAATCTTTGACCGCGGGGGGTACAAATACCACGGCCGCGTGAAGGCGCTTGCCGAGGCGGCGCGCAAAGCCGGATTAAAGTTTTAAAGGGCTTTGTCAGAATTTTCGAGCCAAGCGATGAAAATTATGTTACAAAACCTTTACCCCATTAGATAATGACACATGATAAGAATTCATAGACGCAACAAAGAAAATAGCGCACAAAACATTTCTGTGCTTTTAAGCATGGTATCTAACGGGGTGCTCACTATGCTGGCTAAATTTTATTCGCTAAACCGCTCTAAAATTTAGAGCATACTGGCATGGCACAGCGACCAATGAGAAGAAACATAGGGCAAAGAGAACGTTCGGAGTTTGATCAGAGAACACTGGATATTCGGCGCGTGGCGCGCGTGGTAAAGGGCGGACGGCGCTTCAGTTTCCGGGCGACAATTGTGATCGGCAACAAAAACGGCAAGGTCGGCGTAGGAGTCGGCAAGGGGGCGGACGTGGCGCTCTCGATTGATAAAGCGACCTACTCCGCCAAGAAAAATCTTATGGTCGTTCCGGTTACGAAGTCAGGATCAATCGCCCATGACGTCTTGGCTAAATTCGGAAGCGCGGAGGTTCTTTTGCGCCCCGCGCGCGAAGGGCGGGGGCTCGTGGCGGGGGGGCCGGTGAGACTGGTGGCGGCGCTCGCCGGCATTCACAATCTTACGGGCAAGATCCTCTCGCGCAGTTCCAATAAGTTAAACAACGCCAGAGCCACCATCGAGGCGTTAAAGAAATTAAAGACGAAGTAAGCCCCATGCAGCTGCACACTTTGCGATCAGGAACCAAATTCCGTCGAGGCCAGCGCATCGGCCGCGGGGGGAAGCGCGGGACGACCGCGGGACGCGGGACCAAGGGGCAGAAGGCCCGTGCCGGGCACAAGATCCGGCCGCAGCTCCGCGATCTCATCAAACGGCTTCCCAAGCTTCGCGGATATAAGTTTCGTTCTTTCCAGCCGGAGTCCCGGCCAGTATCGCTTACGACCTTAGAAAGGCATTTTGCGAGCGGAGATACGGTGACTATCGAAAAACTCCTTTCCAAAGGAATTATTAAACGTACGCACGGCGCATTGCCGCAGATTAAAATTCTGGGGAATAAGATCGGGAAGAAGTTATGCATCGGCGATATAAAAATGTCCCGTGGCGCCAAAGCGGCCGTCGAAAGAGCCGGAGGAACCGTAACGTAAAGGGCTTTGTCTAAGTTTTCTCTCCATCAGTTGGCGGAGAATAAATTGCGGTTACCGAACCTTTACCCGCCCAAGTTTTCGGGCAGAATAGGAACCAGTATGAATCACACAAAGATTGCACAAGAGAAAAACAAGCATAACTTCCCAGCCCAAAAATTTGGGCGGGTGCTCTTTGTTGTAGCGAAATTATCTTCGCTCGCAGAGCTCAAAGACGCGAGGCATATTTTGCTTATGCAAAATGTGCCTCGCGTCTCGTCTCGATAATTTCGACAACAAAGGCATGTTTCAAAAACTTCGTCTCCTCATATCCGATCACGACTTGCGCAGGAAGCTTTTCTTTATCTTGGGGACGCTCGTGGTGTTTAGGATTTTAGCCGCAATTCCGGTACCGAGCGTGGACCGGGTGCAGCTTAAAAACTTCCTTGCGGGGAACCAGTTTTTCGGGCTTTTGAACGTTTTCTCCGGCGGCGTGCTGGATAATCTCTCAATCGCTATGCTCGGCGTCGGGCCGTATATCACCGCCTCCATCATCATGCAGCTTTTAACCATGATTTTTCCGAAATTGAAGGAGATGTATCAGGAAGAGGGAGAGGCAGGGAGAACTCGTTTTAATCAATACTCGCGAATTTTGGCGGTGCCGCTGTCGGTGATGCAGGCCTTCGGGCTTCTCACTATTCTCATCCGCCAGCAGGTTATCCCGGCGCTTACGCCCTTCGGGTATCTTACCAACATCGCTATCGTAACCGCGGGGACGATGATTTTGATGTGGCTCGGAGAATTAATCACGGAAAAAGGATTCGGGAACGGAGTATCGCTTATGATCTTTGCGGGCATTGTCTCGCGGCTGCCGGTGGACATCCGCCAGGCCCTCGCGACGTTCGAAACCTCGCAGCTCATAACCTACGCCGCTTTCCTGGCCGTCGGCCTTATCGTGATCGCGGGCGTTGTGGTAATTACGGAGGGGCAGCGAAATATTCCGGTGTCTTACGCCAAGCGCGTCCGCGGCATGCGGGTGTATGGCGGCAACCAAACTTATCTGCCGCTTCGCGTGAACCAGGCCGGGGTGATCCCCATAATCTTCGCGGTTTCCATTATTCTTTTTCCGGGACTTGTCGGCAATGTGCTGGCCGGCGTGCCGGCCGGCTGGGCCCAGGCAACCTCGCAGTTTTTGATTTCGGTTTTCAACAACACCTGGATTTACGCCGCGATTTATTTTGTCTTGGTGTTTGCTTTCACGTATTTCTATACGGCGGTAACTTTCGACCCGCAGGCTATCGCCACCAACATCCAAAAACAGGGAGGGTTTATCTTGGGCATCAGGCCCGGGCGCCCGACCGCGGAACATCTCTACCGGATTCTTTCGCGCGTGACGCTGGCGGGAGCTTTATTTTTGGGGGCCATCGCGGTGCTCCCGATTGTAGTTCAGAATCTTTCCGGGATTTCCGCGTTCCAGCTTGGCGGGACTTCGCTTTTGATTGCGGTCTCGGTGATTCTCGAGACGATGAAGCAAGTGGATGCGCAGCTAGTGATGCGCGAGTACGAGTAGCTTGATGGCTTTTTGAAAAACGTGCGAAATCCCCAGCGTGGATTTTGCACTCGCCGTCCTCGGAGTTTTTCTCCGCTAGTAAGCGGAGAAACCATGCAAAC